>JAEMPZ010000269.1 GCA_022759065.1 Acidobacteriota bacterium
GCTGGATTTCGTGCTGGGGGACACGGCCGGCATAAGGCGCAAAAGCAAGACTGACAAAGGCGCTGAATTGCTGTCCGTGCTTCTGGCCAAAAGAGCGCTTGGCGACTGCCACGTGGCCTTGCTCGTCGTGGACGCGTCCCAGCCTCCGTCGCACCAGGACGCCCACATCGCCGGGCTTGCCGAGGAGGCTAAGCGCGCCATAGTGGTCGTGCTTAACAAATGGGATCTCGTTGCCGGAGAGAAGGCCGCCAAGGAAGCGGAAGAGGCGGTGCGCGAGAAGTTCGCCTTCTGCGAGTGGGCGCCCATGGTCAGGGTTTCGGCGAAGAGCGGGCGGGGCGTAGAGAAGTTATTTCCCCAAGTGGTCCAAACGTACGAAAACTACACGAGCGCCTTGCCCACCGCCGTTTTGAACAAAGCGCTGCAAGACATCGTGCGCCGGGTTTCGCCTCCCGCCGTCCAGGGGAAGCTGTTCAAGGTCATGTACGCCACTCAGACCGGCACCGCGCCGCCGACCCTGACGGTCTTCACCAATTCAATGGCCCCTCCGCCCCTTGCCTACAGCCGCTACCTCAAGAACCAGCTTCGCGCGGCGTTCCCGCTTGAAGGCAGCCCGCTCATCGTAAAGTACCGCAAGGACTGACCGCGGAACCGAAATGCCCGAGACCAAGACACAAAGGAGACATAGGGAATACGAGAAGCAGGGGGGACCGGAAAGATTCCGGTCCCCCAAACTATCTTGGCGGCTGGTTATTGCGTGGCGCAGGTTGTGGCCTGTTTGGAAGTAAAGCCGCAGACACCGCTGGCGTTGGAGCCTCCGCGCTCCTGGCCGGATGAAGTCAGTCCCCAGGAGCCCTCGTGCGTCGCGTTGTCATCTCCGACGATGAGAAACCAGACAAAACGGCTCGAATCGGATGAAGGGTTCGGCGCGCCGGAAATAGAAGCGGAACCTGACGTGCCCAGGCCGCACTGGCCGCTGTTGACGTTCCACGATGAGAGGCCGCTGCCAAAGCCGTAGATCACGTGGTAGCCTGGGGATGAGCAGTTGGTGGCGTCCCAAGTCGCCGCCAAGGTCGTGCCGTGGTCGGGCGATGTGATGCGGAAAGGCGTGACGCCTGAGGGAACCGTTTTTGGCCCGGTAGCCGTGCCGCTTACGGTGATCGTACCTTGGCGGGTTGCAGTCACGGCGCCCGATGATGCGGCAAGGGTCCAGGTGTAAGTTCCGGCGGCCGCGTATGCGTGGGTGGGAGTCGCGGCGAAGGCGTGCGCGGAGCCGTCGCCGAAGTTCCATTCAAAGTTCGGCGAGAGGGCGCAGTTGGCCGGAGCGGCCACAGCGGTGAACGCGGCGGGCGCGCCTGCTTGGGCTGTAGTGGGAGCGCTGGTTGTGACGGTTAGCGAGCAGCCAGGAGCGCCGACGTTCACCGTCACTGTCGCCAGCGCGGAGTTCGTCGAGCCATCCCACGCCGCGACCGTGAAGGTGTCCGAGCCCATAAATCCCAGATCAGGATAATAGGTTGCCGTCGTGTTTGAGATGCCGGCGCGGCCGTTGGCAGGCTGGTTGACAACTCTGAGCGCAAGGGTATCGCCGTCCTGGTCCGTGGCGGTCAGTGGAATAGTTACCGGCGTCCCGCCAGCCGTAGAGGCGGAGGCGTTCGAGACTGCGGGGGCATGGTTAGAGTTTGAAGAGTCGCTCGACGGCCCGTTATGGCAGGTGTAGCAGCCGATCTGAAAACCTCTCCAGAATGTCTTCGTGCCGTACTTGGTGGAGAGAGTTCTTGGCCCCAAGGCCCGCGAAAGAACGGTTCCCCGGTAATCAGCGCCGTGACAGGCCCGGCAAGCTGATGCGCCGCCCTCTGCGGCGTCTGGGTGGCTGGAAACCCAAGCCTGGCCTACAGGGTGCATTCCGTGGGGGCCTCCTGTCACCGTGCTGGGAGTCGTCGTGTGGCATGAAGAGCAGTCCGAAAGCATCCCGGAGTGGCCCTGTATTTGATTGCTCTGCACGTTGTCGTTTGGGTGGCTGCTCGGAAACTCGGCGTGAGTGGAGCCGTGACAGGCCTCGCATTGAAGGCCACCGTGGCCGCTTGAAAACCTATAAAGGTTCAAGCCGGTTGAAGGCGTGTCTGGGTTCGTCGCGTACGTGGCATCGGCCGGCTGGCGCAACTGCCCAGATGAAGTGAATGCTGACGTGTAAATGATGGAGCCTGAGTTAACAGTGGCCGTGCCGGTGTGACAGTTCTGGCACGACGGCTCTTCAAGCCAGCCTGAGCGCCCGGCGGTGCCGACAACCGACATGACGCCATGGCATCCCTGGCATTGCATTGCCATGGAGCCGTCGGCCGCTATGGAATCGCCCATGGCGCCGCGAAGGCATTTTGTCACGGCGCCGGGATGGCAGCGGTAGCAGGCCGATCTGTTGGAGCTGGCTCCAAGCGTGTCGCCGGTCACTGGGTCCTGTACGGCCGCATGGAAGGTGTGCATCGCCTGGGTCATGGGCTCAATGCCCGGGATCCCCGATCCTGCAAGGGCGTTGGTCGCGTGGCATCGCTGGCAGAGGATCGGGCGCCCGCCCGTAACCGTTGCCAAAAGACCTTGCGAACTGAATCCGGCCGTGGCAAGGGCGGCCTGATAAGTGGGATCGCCGGCCTGCTTAGCGTCGTGGAGCTTGAGCACGTTGTACTTGACGTCTCGCGCCTGGTTGGCGTTGTAAACCCAGCCGCCCGGTGGTTGTGCCGCGGGCAGGGAGCCCGACTGGTGACAGGTGCGGCAGTCCATTTCGTCCGAGACGGGAAGGACGACGTCAGTCTGTGCAAGTATCGTCCCCTGGCTGTCTTTCGCGATCACCCGGACCATTGGGTATGGGTTCTTATGCCCCTGGTCGTCGTATGGGGTGATTGGAATCCCCTCCGCGTGAAACCAGCTTCTGGCCGGGTCCCAATTCATGGCCTGCGCCACGTTTTGGGCGCCGGGCATGGCATTCCCGGCGAGCCCCACGTCGGGCGCCGGGGTCGCGCCGAAGAGCACGCCGACGTAGGTCCAAAAATTGGTTTTTCCGATGGAAGTCTTGTTCGTGGAGCCCGCCGGGTCGGCGACCGATTGATAAGTGACGGTAATGCCCGTCGGATTGGTGACGAGATTCCCGGCGCGATCTTTGAGCTGGGCGTGAAGGTTGTTGTAGGGAGGCAGAATGGTTGAAACGCTGAAGTCGCTGCCGTCCGTGCAGTGCATCCCGAGGTCGTTCCATGCAACGAGGACGTAAGGCGAGGTAATCTGGGCTTGAACAAGAAGAGCGGTCAGAACGGAAAACGCGGCGAGCAAGGCTCGCGGAGATCTCTTCATGGTGGGCTCCTTAGCAAAAGAAGCAAACACCCCGATTCAGTTTAGGTTCAGGGCGGGTCCGCCTCGAAGAGAAAATGCGGTTACCAGTCCCCTGAGTGGATCCCGATTCAAGGCGAACCAGGTTTCTCCGACTCCGGGGCGGGTCCTTTAAAATGCCTCCTTTCCGGTTACCGGGCCCCCGGCGTTCCAGGTGTATAGATGCAATCCATGGCATATAGTAACATGTCCTCCCCTGGAGCGGACCGGGGCCTTTGCAGGCGAGCCGCATGAGCCGGAAAGTTTTAGCGCTTAGACTTTTGTCGCCAGTTGCAAGGCGTTGGGTGAAATTATCATGGCTCGGGCCTGGTTTCTATAGCCGGGGGTTTTAGCCGTCTTGGCCGTTTAACTCATCTGGAGGGAAAGAATGCGTTGCGGCGAGGCTCAAAAAATGGCGGGAAGGTACGTTGACGGGGAACTTTCCCCCGGCATGGGGGAGAAGCTTCGCGCCCACGCAGCCGGATGCCCGTCGTGCGCCGCCGAACTGAAGAGATTAAAGGAGCTTGGCGAGGCGCTGGCGCTGCTACCTGAAGAATTGCCTCCCGAAGGCCTTGCCCAGGCCATAATCGCCGCGTCGCGGTTCATTCCCGTTGGCCGGAATCGAGTGGCGCCAATGCAGATGTTTGGCCGAATTGCCGCGGCTCTTTTGATCGCCGCGTCGGGCCTATACCTCGGCGCCCGCTTTCAAACCTCCTATGCCTCCGCCGCCGCGCAGCCCGTTCAGGCCTCGCGGGCTGAAGCCACTTTGCCCGAAACCGGCGAGTTTGAACTCATCCCGCCCGATTCCCCAGGCGCGCTGTGCCTGGCTCTTCTCGAAAGCGGAACCAGATGACGGCTTTCGGCGAAAGAAAAGCATGGGTATTTTGGGCGCTGGGCTTGTCGCTCGCCTTCAACCTGGCCTTTTTAGCGGCGTTCGGCTACACCGAATACCGCGCCCGTTGTTCCTGCCGCATGGCTTCTGGAGAAGCGGCTGGTGGCGGCGAACAGTTGTCCGTTGACCAGCAGCGCGCTTTGCGGGAAAGCCGCGAGAAGCTTGACGCGAGCCTCGCGCCGCTCAGGGTGCAGATGGCCGGCCACTGCCGGAAGCTTTCGGAAATCCTGGCTACGCCGGAGCCGTCAATGGTTGCCATCCAGGCCGAAACTGCGGCGATGGCTGACATCCAGCGCCAAGTCCAGGACCTCATCTTGGAAAACTTCCTGAAGGACCGCGCCTCGCTGCCCAAGGAAAAGCGGGGGTATTTTGACGGGCTGTTAAAAGAGCGGCTCTGCGGCGCAAACGGATGTGCAATGGCAGCCTCCGGCAAGGCCTGCGATGGCGCTGGAGAAAATATGTCACGTGAAACCGGGCCCCAGGGCTCGAAAACCAAATAGGTCCGAACCAATAGGAGGATTGAGATGAAGAAAGTTTCATTGTTAGTTGTTGCCATCTTGATGTCCCTCGCGGCGATAGCCACGGCAGCCACGTGCCCGAAAATGGGCTGCGTCTGCATGATGGAAGGCGTGAAGCGCGAAGTTGCCAACACGGCCAACGGCGTCACCATCACGTTGACTGCCGAGAAGGCCGAAACCGTCAAGGCCCTTCAGGAGAGGCTCGCGAAGTGTCCCGTCGGCGAGATGAAGGGCAAGGGCTGCTGCGCCGCCATGGAAGGCGTGAAACGCGAAGTGAAGAACACCGAGAACGGCGCTATTGTTACGCTCACCGCCGACAAGCCGGAGACGGTGAAAGCCCTTCAAGAGAAGGTAGCGGCCTGTGGCAAGCCGATGA
>JAEMPZ010000135.1 GCA_022759065.1 Acidobacteriota bacterium
TATGTCCTGGCTGGCATCGCGATTGGGGCGGGCATCCACGGCTACGTGCCCGTGAATGCCATGGCCCAGTTCATGGGCAAGGAGGCCTGGTGGGCCGTGCCGGTGGCGGTGCTTCTGGGCGTTCCAATGTACTCAAACGCCGCGGGCATCATCCCCATCGTGCAGGCCCTCATGGAAAAGGGCGCGGCGCTCGGCACCGTGCTCGCCTTCATGATGGCCGTCATCGGGCTCTCTCTTCCAGAGGCCGTTATCCTCAGGAAGGTTCTCAAGCCGAAACTGATCGCCGTTTACTTCGGCGTTGTCGCTTTCGGGATATTGATGGTAGGCTACTTGTTCAACGCCCTGTTGTGACGGGCAAAGGAAGGATGGCTGATGGCATGAAGCTGAAATCGTTTATGGGGCTTGTGTTTGTCAGTGCCCTCGTGGCCACTAACTTGATGGCGGCCCAACCGCTGACTCTTGAAGAAGCCACCCAAAAGGCGCTCTCGGCCAACCCGAGGCTCCAGGCTTCGAGGCTCACGGCTCTGGCCGCCAAGGAGAGGGTGAAAGAGGCCGTCTCGCGCCACTTCGGGGAGGTTGACCTCGTCGGCTCGTACAACAACTACGAGAGCGAGCGGCTGGTCAGGCCTATCTCCATAGACCTCTTCAAAGATCCGAAACTCGGCTTCTACCAGCTTCCGTGGGACAGGAACCAGACCCACTACGGTATCACCTATGAGATCCCGCTGCTGGCCGCGGGCGGGCTGCACGAGGGGCGCCTGATCGCGAAGCTCTCCTACAACGCCAACGAAAGCCTGGCGCTCTACACCGAAACGGAGATCCGTTACAACGTCCGCGCCGCCTACCGCAACGCGCTCACCCTCGGCCACGCGCTGACATCCGTCTCCTCCTATGAAGAGGCGCTCGCGAAAGACGTGAGCGACGCCGAGCTTCGGGTCAAGACTGGCGCTTGGGCGCTCGTTGACGCATCGAAGGTGCGATTCGCCTACGAAAGCGCCAAGTCTCAGCGCGAGGCGGTCGCGGCGCAGCTTGCCTCGGCCGAGGCGCTTTTGGCGGCGCTCATGGGTGAGGAGCCGCCGGAGGGAGGCTACGACCTCGCCGATGTTCCTATTGAACCCGCCTCTCCAGCGGAGGATTTCTTGCAAAGCACCACCTCCGCCCTTTCCGGCCGTTACGACCTTAAAGCGGCGAAAGATTCGCTTGCGATAGCCGAACGGAAGAAGAAGCTCGCGCTAGAAGCCTTTTCGCCACAGTTGATGCTGGCGGGAAACTATTTAACCAACAACGCGCCAAGCCTCGCGGACCGGATGGGCACGCAGGAGTTCGGCATTTACCTGAAGATTCCCCTCTTCAAGGGAATGCAGAGGGTCTTCGAAGTGCAGGCGGCCAACAAGGAGCTTTTGGCCGCGAAGCAGCAGGAGTATGGCAAGGAGCTTGAAGTGCGCGCCCAGGTACAAGACGCGATAGGCAGGCTCAAGGCGGCGCGCGCGCAACTGGACGCCGGCAAGGCGCAGAAGGCTTTGGGCGCCGAGGTGGCCCGCGTCGAGCACCTGAAACTCTCTCAGGGGACGGGCAAGATGGAAGACTACCTGGCCGCAAGGGCGCAGGAGCTTCAAGGAGAAACCGGCTACTGGCAGGGCCTTTACGCCCTTCAGAGCGCCGTTGACTATTACGATTTCGTTTGCGCCAGAGGAGGCCAGCATGAATAAAAAAGTTGTAGCCGCCGTAATCATCGTCGTTGTGCTTGTCGCAATGGCTTTGGCCATCGTTCACCGCAAGCGCCAGCTTGCCAACATGGCTCCTCCGGCCAATCCGCCCGTTCCGGTTGCGACGGCGACCGTGAGGCAGGGCGAAGCGAGCGATAGCGTGGCAACGGTCGCGCTGATTCAATCCGAAACCGCGGCGACGGTTTCGGCGCAGGTTTCGGGCGCGGTTATGGAGATGCGCTTTCACGAAGGAGACGCGGTCACGAAGGGCCAGATCATGGCGTTGATTGACCCGCGCCCGCTGGAAGACGCCGTCCAGGCCGCCCAGGCGCGCTTGAGCGCGGCCAATGAAGACTACGCGAAACAAAAGGCCATATATGAAAGGGATAAGGCCCTATTTGACGGAGGCGCAATCTCCCAGCAGGCGCTTGACGTTTCAAAGGCCCAGCTTGCTTCGGTCGAGGCGGCCAAAGTGGCGGCCGAAAAAGCGGTTGCCACGGCGAAGGTTTACCGCTCCTACGCCTCCCTGCCGGCCCCCTACTCGGGCGTGGTGACGGCGAGGCTCGCCGAACCCGGCGACTTGGCGGTTCCGGGCAAGCCCCTCTATACGATTCAAATTCCAGGCCCGGTGAAGCTGCTCTCAAAACTTTCGCAAGACCAGATCGGGCGCTTGAAGGCGGGCGACTCCGTCACATTCCAGAACGGGGGCCAGACGCTTGAGGAGAAAACCAGCCGCATCTATCCGGCGCTTGATGCATCGCACCTTGGCTCCGTCGAGACGGACCTGAAAGATGCGCCGTTCAACCTTCCGTCCGGGGCCACCGTGGCCGCCCGTTACGCCGCTGCTCCAGCGAATGGGCTCTTGGTGCCCAACGACGCGCTGCTTCAAGGCATCGAGAAGACGCTGGTGATCAAGGCCGAAGCCGGCAAGGCGGAACCGGTCCAAGTGACCGTGCTTGGGCGCGGCGAGAAGGAGTCGGCCGTGGAAGCAGGTTCCGGTTTGAAAGCGGGTGACACGGTGATCGTGGGGTTGCCCAGCGAGCTGATGGCTCTCACGGCCGGAACTCCCGTGGCGCCGCAGGAGGGAGGACGGCCATGAACTTCGTCGCGGCCTACGTAAAGAAGCCGCACCTTCTCCTCTCCATCGTCCTTCTTTTGGCGGTGGTGGGAGTGGTCGGCTTCTTCAAGATGCCCGTGAACCTCTTCCCCGACAGCGAGCGGCCGCAGATCGCCGTGGTGACCGTCTGGCCCGGCGCGGCGGCCACCGACGTGGCGGCTGACGTCAGCCGCGTCATCGAGAAGGAGTTGAAAACCGTAGAGCTGGTGAGGCGCGTGACTTCTACCTCGAACGACGAGGTTTCAGTCGTCACGGCAGAGTTTGAGTACGAGAAGGGGCTTGATTCGGCCGCCACTGACGTTTCTAACTCCCTAAACAAGATCCGGCCGCTCTTGCCGCCGGACATTCGCCCATATCAAGTTTATAAAGTCTCTTCGGCCACTCCCGCGGTCCTGACGCTGGCGGTGACGCCGAAGGATGGATCCAACCTTGACCTGGCGCAGGTTCGCAGGCTGGCCGAGAACCCCATCAAGGAGAGCCTGCTTAGGCTTCCCGACGTGGAGAACGTTGAGATATTCGGCGGCTACCAGAGCGTGGTGCAGGTTGATTTGGACCCGAACAGGCTGCAAGCATTTCACCTGAGCCCGGGCCAGGTCGTCGAGGCTCTCAATACTTGGAACCGCAATACGCCGCTGGGCCTCGTCCTCTCAAAAGGGAACCAGATTCTCTTGAAAAGCCAAGGCGAATTCGAGCGGCCGGATGAGGTTGGCGCGGTGGTGGTGAGCGTGGCGCCTGGCCCGCCGGTCTATCTGCGCGACGTGGCTTTAATCCACGCCGGGATTCAGGAGCGCCTATCGGCCTTCCACGGCAACGGCAAGCCGGCCATAGGCATCAACATCCAGCGCGCCCTCTCCGGCTACGCGATGCCTACGATTCAATCGGTTCTCTCGAGTCTTCCCGCTCTTGAAAAGCAGTATCCCGGCTTGCAGTTCACGGTGGCCGACACCCAGGGCGAGCTTATTCAGACGAGCGTTTCAAACATGGTGGACGCCCTCAGGGACGCCATCATCATGACAGTAATCGTGATCTTTCTCTTTCTGGCGGACGTTCGCGGGATGCTGCTTGCCGGCATCTCCATCCCGTTCACCTACTTGATTACCTTTGCCTTCATGTGGCTCTTCGGCTTCGAGTTTGACATGGTGACGCTAACGGGCGTCATACTTGGCGTCGGCATGTTGCTCGACGACGCCATCGTCGTCCTGGAAAACATCGAGCGCCACTACCACAAGCTAGGCCAAAAACTGGAAGACGCCGTCATCGGCGGAACGCAGGAGGTGATGCTCGCCATCCTCTCCGGCACCTACGCCACCGTTATAGTTCTGATTCCCATCATCTGGATCGGCGGCTTTGTCCAAACGGTCCTAAGGCCCTTGAGCCTTACGCTCTCCATCGCGCTCATCGCCTCCTACCTCGTCTCGGTCACGATTCTCCCGATAATGGCTCCCTTCATTTTGCGCCTCGGCGGCAGGATGGAACGAGCCAAGTGGGAGCTTGGGCTTGACCATTTCGTGATGGGCAAGGTGCTAAACCCGATCCAGGAGTTTTTTGTCAAGGCGGTCAGCCTCGCTTTGCGCCACAAGGTGCTATTCATCATGCCGGCGGTTATGATTCTTGCCTTTTCCAGCCGCGTCGTCATGCCCCTTATCGGGCGCGACCTCATGCCGCCCATGGACACCGGCATTTTCCGCGTCACCTTTGAAAGTTATCCGAACACTTCCCTGAAGGACACCGAAGCGCTGCTTGATAGAACCGAGAAGGTAATCTGGTCTCACAAAGAAGTTACCATGACCTCCTCGACGCTCGGCTCCGAGCCTGGCGTCCTCTCGTTCGGTTCGGGCCGCAACCCGCAGCAGGCCTTTATAACGGTCCACGTCGTCAACCGTTTCCAACGCAAACATACCATGTGGGAAATCGAGGGCCAGATACTGGAACAGCTACAAAAGATTCCCGGGCTTCGTTTTCCCGCCGCGTTTGACTACGGCGCCACGCCGCTTTCGACGATCCGCTCGACGGTTGACTTGATGATTTCAGGGCCCGACCCGAAGGTCCTCGATGGCCTCCGCCAGGATGTTCAGAAGCGTCTGATGACGGCAGGCGGCATTACCTCAGTCGTTCCCACGTGGACGCTCGACCGCGTTGAATACCGGTTCCTCCCCGATCCAGAGCGCCTCTCTCTCTACGGGGTAAACGCCGCGGCGGTCTCGGCGCAAGTGGCCGCGCAGGTGAAGGGCTTTCCAGCCACATTGTTCAGAGTTCCCAACGAGGACTCCTTCGCCGTGTGGGTGCAGGCGGAGGCGCCGCGCCGCGA
>JAEMPZ010000077.1 GCA_022759065.1 Acidobacteriota bacterium
ACGAAAGGGAACGCTTTTGGTCCGACAGCTTCAAAAGCCACGGGCGCCGGGAGGCCTTCGCGCCTTCGCGGCGCTTCTGGGGCAAGGAGGCGCTCGCGTCTCTTCTCGCCTCGCCCGGCTGCCTCCGCATCGGGGAATCACCGGCGGGCATTGAAAGCGAAAGGCCCCCCGTTTTTCCGGGGGAACCGATGCGGCTCATGGCCTATCTCGGCGAGCGGGCCAAAGAGGGCTTCCGGGTTCTTCTCCTCTTCAACGGCAAAGGGACTCTTGACCGCGCCAGGGAGATGGCTCGCGACGCCGGGCTGGAGCCTCTTGTGGAGCCACCGCCGGAAGGCGCCATGCCCCCTGGCATCTATCTGGCGGTTGCGCCTGCTTCGGAGGGCGTCTCTCTTCCCCAGGCGCGCCTTATGGCGCTTTGCGAGAAGGAGATATTCGGCCGCCCGCGTCCCGCCTCTGCCCCAGCCGCAAGGCGCGAGGCCTTCTTCTCGCAATTGCGCGACTTGAAAATAGGCGACGCCGTTGTCCACAGCGACCACGGAGTCGCCCGTTACGCGGGCATAGAGACGCTCGTCCGCGACGGCGCTCGCGAGGACTTTCTGGCGCTCTCTTACGCCGGAGGGGACAAGCTGCTGGTTCCAGTCCAGAGGCTGGATCTCATCCAGAAGTACGTGGGCCCGGAGGGCCACGAGCCGGCGCTTGACAGGCTTGGAGGCCAGAGCTGGAAGAAGAGGAGCGAGAGGGTTCGGAAGGCCGTCAGGGAGATCGCGCACGACCTTTTGCAGTTGTACGCGCGGCGGCAGACCGCAAAGGCGGTGGCGGTGGCCCCCGATGGCGTGTGGCAGGCCGAGTTCGAGGCCGCCTTTCCCTACGAGCTTACGCCGGACCAGCAGCGCGCCATAGACGAGGTCAAGAAGGATCTCGAATCCGACAAGCCGGCGGATCGGATCATCTGCGGGGACGTCGGCTTCGGCAAGACCGAAGTGGCGCTGAGGGCCGCCTTCAAGGTGGCGGCGGACGGAGGACAGGTCGCCGTCCTCTGTCCCACGACCGTCCTGGCGATGCAGCACTACGAGCGCTTCACGGAGCGCTTCGCCCCATTTCCATTCAGGGTCGCGATGCTTTCCAGGTTTGTCACGCCGAAGGAGCAGAAGGCGGTCATCAAGGATGCCAACCAGGGGCTGGTTGACGTCCTCATCGGAACGCACAGGATACTTTCAAAGGACGTGGTTCTTCCGAACCTGCGGCTCATGATAGTTGACGAGGAGCAGCGCTTCGGTGTGGCGCACAAGGAAAAAATCAAGCAGGCCAAACACGAGGTTCACGCGCTCACGCTCACCGCCACGCCAATCCCGCGGACGCTGCAGATGGGGCTTTCAAACCTCCTCGAAATGTCCCTGATCCAGACGCCGCCGAAAGACCGGCTGGCCATAGAGACGCGCGTGCTGCCCTACGACGAAGGTTTGGCCGCCTGGGCGGTTCGCCGCGAGCTTGCCAGGCAGGGACAGGTTTTCTACGTGCATAACAGGGTCGAAAGCATAGCCGCCTCGGCCGCGCGGCTTCGCGAGATCGTGCCGGAGGCGCGGATAGCGGTGGCCCACGGGCAGATGCGCGAGAGGGACCTGGAAGAGATCATGATGGCCTTCGTCCACGGCCGTTACGACGTCCTCTGCTCCACCACGATCATAGAAAACGGCATGGATCTTCCCCGCGCCAATACCCTGATAGTGGAGAACGCCCAGGACTTCGGCCTTTGCCAGCTCTACCAGCTACGAGGCCGCATAGGCAGGAGCGACGTTCCGGCCTACGCCTTTCTCCTGACGCCCAAGGGGACCATTCCAACTGGAGACGCGGCGCGGCGCCTCGAAGCGCTCGAGGAGTTCGCCGAGCTGGGCGCGGGCTTCCGCATCGCGGCGGCGGACCTGGAGCAGCGGGGGGCCGGCACGCTCCTGGGGGCGCGGCAATCCGGGCACATGGCTTCGGTAGGCTTCGAACTCTACATGCGCCTCCTTGAGGAGGCCGTAGCCGAGGCCAGGGGCGAGGTTCGCGGCCCGAAGGTGAGGTGCGATTTCAACCTGGGGCTGGACCTTTCCGTTCCTTTGGAGTATATGGAGGAGGTGAACCAGCGCCTCGCCTTCTACCGGGAGCTTTCCCTGGCGGCGAGCGAGGATGAGGTTGATCGCATCGCGGCGGCGAACGAGGATCGCTTCGGGCCTTTGCCCGGCGGGGTTTTGGCGTTGTTGCAGGCCGCCAAACTCAAGTTGAGGGCCGAGCGATGCCAGGTTCGCAAGGTAACTAGAAAGGGTGACGTGCTCTTGATGAAGTTCGAACCTGACGCCATCCTGGACATCCGCGGGCTTTTGCAATTCGCCGCGTCACGGCCCAAGGTCCGCCTTGAACCGAGCGGCTCCCTTGAAATGGTCATCCTTCCAGGCGAAGGACCGCTGGAGGCCATTTCCAAGGTTCTCGATGCCGCAAGGCCGGGCCCGGCATGAGAAAGTATCTTCTCGGGCCATTCGCGCTGGTTGTTCTGCTCGCGTGCGCGCAGGACCCGCTTAAAAAGCTTGAGCGCGACCCCGGCGTGCTGGCTGTCGTCGGCAGGTATTGGATTTCAAGGGAGGACTTCAGCCGCTCGGTCACTTACGCCCACGACGGCGGCCCGGCTGAAGACCTTTTGCAGAGCAGGATTTGGGATGGCCTCGTGAACGACGTCCTTGTGCTTAACGACGTTACTGAGGCGGCAGGCGCTCCCGTACCGCCCGTGCCCCTGGGCCCTTACTCGGACCCGAAGCGGCGCGAGGATGCGGTGCGCCAAGCGCTAGAGGAGAAGCTCTTTTCAAAAATCACCATAAGCGACGCCGAGGTGGCGCACGCATACCACGAAAGCCTCGCCGACTACCAAAAGGGCCGCGGAGTGTTGCTGCGCTCGATGCTCCTGATTGGCGAGGCGCAAGCCCAGGAGGCGCGGCGCCTTTTGCTGTCCGGCCACTCTTTTGTTGACGTGGCCAGGCTCTATTCCGCGGCGCCGGACCATGGCGCCGCGCAGTATTTCGAAGACGGCGAACTCCCCGAGTACCTCCGGTCCGTCGTTGGCGGGCTGAAGCCCGGCCAGCCTTCGGCTCCAATAGAGGCTGGCCTTGGGAATTACCAGATAATTCTCATCGAGAAAAGGTTCGAACACTACCAGGTTCCGCTGGAGGAGGCCGCGCCGATAATCAGGCTTCGGCTGTCCGACGAGGCGCAGGAGCGCCTGCAGGCGCAGTACCTGGCCTCCCTGCGAGAGCGCTTTGCCACGGTCATTTTCAGCAACAAACTTCCGTTTCACTACGAAAAGGAGACGCCATGAACCGGTTAGCCCTTCCCTTTCTTTTTTGCGCCGCCGCCACGGTTGTTTCGGCCCAGGTCATCGAGGAGGTGGTCATAAAGGTCAACGACGCCATCGTGACCAAGAGCGAGTACGACAGCCGCCTCCAACAGACGATTGAAGGCATCAAGCGCGAGTATAAAGGCCCCGACCTCGAGCAACAGCTCCAGGAAGTCCCGCAGCGGCTCATCGAGCAGATGACAGAGGAGCTTCTTCTCGTGGAAAAGGCCAAGCAGCTTTACAACATTGACGCCATAGTGGACATGCAGGTCGAGAACTTCATGAAGGAGAACAAGCTCGCGACGAAGGAGGATCTGAGCAAGGCGCTGGAGAAAGAGGGCCTCACCATGGCCGACTTTCGCAAGCAGGTCACGATGATCTTCATCCCTGAATTCATGAAGAGCCGTGAGGTCAGGAACAAGATATCGGTGACTACCGACGAAATCAAGGATTACTTCAATGCCCACAAGGACAAGTTTGGCCAGAAGCCGCAGGTTGATCTTCAGGAGATTCTCATCCTGAAGGACGATCACACGGCGGCCCAGGCCAAGGCGCTCTATGAACAGATACAGAGGGAGCTCGCCCAGGGCAAGGATTTCGGCGCGCTGGCGAAGATATACTCCCAAGCCTTCTCGCGCGACAAGGACGGGAACGCCGGCACGTTTTTCCCAGGCGACTTGAGCCCTGATCTCTCGCAGCCCGTCTTCGCGCTGAAGCCCGGACAGGTGACGCCCCTCTTGGAGACCAAGGCCGGCTGGTACATTTTCAAGATCGTCTCGCGGCGCGAGGCGAAGCCGCCGACGCTCGACGAGTCGCGCGACGCGATTATCGAGGCGCTGAAGGAGCAGAAGTTCAAACAGGCCTACCAGGACTACATCAAGGAGTTGAAGGCCGAGAACTTCGTCTGGATCAACCCCAAGTACGTGTAACCCGATCCCGCGATTGAAGCGGGGCGGCGGCCGAGATCAGTGCAAGTGTGAAGTGTGAAGGCGGAAGCGTGAGGTGTTGTGAGTTAAGAGTTAGGAGTTATGGGTTGTGGTACTGTTTTTTTACTTCAACTCAAAACTCACAACTCAAAACTCAAAACCTCTCTTTTTCGCGTTACGCCCAATACACTTCAGCCTGCAGCCTGTAGCCCAGATAGGAGCGCCGCTTGCGTTTGGACAGGTTCCTTAAAAACACGCGCCTTGAGAAGAGGCGTGCCGTCGCGAAGCGCGACGCCGACTCGGGCCGCATTCTGCTCAACGGGCGCCCAGCGAAACCGGGAAAAGATGTGCGCCCTGGAGACGTGCTGACGGTCGTGGCGGAAGAGCCCGATGGAGGCGCGAGTGAGATTGTCTACGAAGTGCTCGCCCTGCCTGAACACCCGGTCCAGAAGGGCCAGGAGCCGCTGTACTATAAAAGAAAGTATGAAGGTTGAATTATGAAGGATGAATTAACGAAAAAAGGAAAGTGCTGCGCCTGGCTGCAAGAAAGGAAGTACATCACTTCATACTTCATACCTCATACTTCATACTTTCATTTCCCGCGATGACCTCCCCCCTGAAGCCATTCAAGATCGGTCCCGTCACCATTGACCCCCCGTTGGCGCTGGCGCCGATGGCGGGGCTTACCGACGTGACCTTCCGAAGGGTCGTCCGCTCCGCGGGTGGCGTCGGCCTGGCCGTCTCCAAAATCGTCTCAGCCGAAGGACTGACGCGTGGCAACATGGAGGCCGCCGAGTTTCTCGCCATCGGTCCAGGCGAGCACCCCATATCGCTTC
>JAEMPZ010000154.1 GCA_022759065.1 Acidobacteriota bacterium
CGGCATGGAGAGCCCAACTACTTTTCCGTCCGGCTCCATGACCTGATAGACAACAGGGCCTGAGAGGTCGTTGTGGTCCTCCCACGCCAGCCCCATCGCTTTCGCGAATGAAAAGTCGTCCACCGCGAAAAGAAAGAGGTAATTCTTAAAGCCGTCGAAGTCGCCGGGGTTCTTGCCGGCCGCGACCTGGCGGTCCCACGCCTCCAACTGTTTCAAGGGATCGCGCCTCGAACCAGCAAGGCCTTCCATCAAACGAGGGTCGTAACCGGGCCGTAATCCCTGGGCGATGACGGCAGTGCCGCCCTGCGGCGATGTGCGCTGGACCGTGTAGCCCTTCGATGGCCAGGTTCCGTCGGGCATGGGCCAGAACAATTTCACGGAGCCATTACCGTCGCTAACGGCGGCGACATAGCCTCTCAGGTCGTCCTGCGCTGAGACGGAAAAGGATGTCGCAAGGGCAACCACTGCAAAGAACGCAAGAATCGTTCGCGATTTCATCTAGTACCTCCTCACAGGCAGACGTTGAGGGTCACGCCGTAGCACTTCTTGCAGCCGACCACGCACCATTTAATGCACCCGAACTTGACGTATGCGCCACCGCAAACGCTTATGGGCATGGCGTCGGCGGTGAAGTGAATGCCGACGCTTGGGCTTACGCAGAGGCACCCGACAGGCGTGTCAAGGCCAGCATTTACCGCGACTCCGGCGTCAAATTCTCCGTGGAGGTGAATGCCGTAGGTCGGATCCGGGGTTATCGCCACGCCCAGTGCCACCCAGTAGTCGAAGTCAACGTGTGCGCCAAACCCCCAGAGCGAGCCGCCGTAGTGGTAATGGCTGCTGATGCTGCCGCCGGTCATGAGGCCGTTATGGTCCAACATCAAGTAGCCCTTGCAGTCGCTGACAAGGACGTGGGCCTGAAGCATCAGGCCGTCAACGTTCTGGCCCATGTAGATGTGCCACCCGTCGGGGCCGAAGTGGATGCTGACCGCGCCGTTTGGGGCCTTCACCCAGATGGCATCTCCGAGCAGGTGGTAGTCGCATGAAAGGCCGGCGTCAAACGAGGAGCCAGCGTACTGGATGAAGCCCTGGAACTGCCCGTCGCCGGAATGGTCGTCGGTGAGAAGCCACGCCTTTATGTCAATCCTGAAGCCGGCGTCCGCGCCCGTTGCTTTTATGCTCAGGTCGCCCTGGAGCGTGTAAACCCAGCCGCCCGCGCTGTCGCCGACGCGCACTCCGGCGTTGAAGCAGTAGGAACCATCCAACGTGGGCTTGAGCGTTTCGAGGCCGCCGTTGCTTGCGAAGGAAGTCAGCGGGACGTTGTGGCCCATGCCGCCGTGGATTTCGTAAAGGCTGATATAGGGCGCATAGAGCGTGATGGGGGAGGGAAGGCCGACCGAGACGCGGCAGAGCCAGTAGTCCTTTCCGCCCTGATAGCCCAAGAGGAAATCGGCGCCGATGGAGCCGGTATCTAGGATCGAAAGGTTGCCGTGGCCGGTGAAACGGGTGTTGCCCTGGGCGTCCTTGCTATAGGTCACCTTTGCGTCGAGCGTCGCCGTCGGTGAGCCTTCAGGGTAAGAGGCCTTGAGGGCGAACTCCAACGTGGTCGGCTCGCCGGCCTCGACCGGGTCAACGCCGTTGACGTTGACCGCCTGCATCGTGTATTTGAAGGTATTTGATGAGGGGGGCAGGACTTCGCTCACGAGGAAGTTGGCGTCTAACGCGAATTCTAGTTTGGGCTGGCCGGACGCGGTTCCGAGCTTGATCCCAAGTTGAACGAGGTCCACCTTTACCGGACCCATATGGGTGCTTCCTCCCAGCGGAAGCGTCGCGCCTGACGAGCCGTCCTTCCAGAAGCAGCCACCGCTGCCGGTGATCCTGAGCCCGTCAATGTACTTTTCCAGAATCTTGTCGCCTTGCGCCCGGAATGTGAAGGTGCCTCCGAGAGCTACGCGCCAGCCGTAATTGGCCTCCATCGAGAAATCGGCCGTCGCGAGGTCGAGCGAGACGGTGCCGAAGTCGTGGTGTGAGGCGCCCGGCGGATATGAAAAGAGCGAGCAGAGATTGCTCTGCATGTCCATCTGCAGGAAGCCGGTCAGGTCGGCCTCAAGCAGCGGCACGTTCTTCACGACGACGCCATACTTGGCTTGAAGGCTCGAACCGCAAAGCTTCACGTAAAGGTCGGTCAGGCGGAGGTTGAAGCCGTTGAGGTTGAACGTCTTGCTCAGCGGCGTCTTTGGCATTTCACCCGAGACGCCGGACCAACTGATGTACCAGCCGTCAATGGGCGGAGTGAATCCAAGCGAGCCCTGGCCGAAGTCGTAGGGCGTCATCTTGCCTTGTTTGATGACAAGCCCCACCCAGCCGTTCCCCGAGGACGTCTGAGAACAGGCCTGAGATGGCGGTCCGCCCTCCTTGCGGCTCCAGTCAACGATCAGTTGCGTGCCTTCGATGTAGAAGCCCGAATGGCCTATTTCGCCGGGCGGGAGTATGAGCGCGGGATCGTCGGCGTAGAAATCTCCTTCAGCGGTTATCGGGCCCGTGGCCGTGAATGAAAGGGGTTTGTTCTTGGGTGTAAGGTTCGCCAACCCCGAGACCGAAAGGGCGAATGTTACATTCAACGGATTGCTTTCCCCGGCTTCGCCCGATACTTTCGTCACGGACCCGTCAAGGCCGGCCACGCCGCCGGCGATCTCCTTCGGCGGATTCACCGCCGCGTCGAGCTTGCCGGCCGTTGCCGTGCGGCTGTCGCCGGTGCCTTCAAGCGTGAGGTGGCTGAAGGAAATTGGAACGAAGAGCGGCTCGTAGCCATCCTGGCCGCTGGGAACCGCGAGGTGCAACTTGCCGCTGCCCGAATAGGTGCCGTCGCTCTCCTGCGCCAGCGCCGTGAGATCACTGATCTTGAACGGGCCATCCTTTGCCGTGAAAAGAAGATTGCACGGAATGTTCGGATCATGAGGGACGACCTGATAAGAGGCCGCCGGTGACCAGACGTCCCAGTCCGTTTGCTGCTGGGTCACCTGGATCATCAACGGAGGAACCTGCATGAAGGAAAGGTTGCTCGAACCGGCCTGAGAGGATTGTGACGAGCCTACGTATGCCGATGAGGCGAGGGCGCCCTGCTGAACCGCCGGCATGGCTCCCGTAGCTGGAGAAAAGCCGGCGCCCGCGCTTACCACTTGTCCCACTCCGGCGAAGCTCGCGGTTGATGGACGCATTACCGTCGTTGTCGTGGTTGTGAGGGCGGAGTATGGCCCGCCGCCTGACGGCGTAGAGCTGCAGGAGATGCCCGAGCTTAACACCTTTGCGATCTCGCCCGTTTCGACGAAAGCCTTGACCCTGATGCAGACTCCATGAGGCTTCTGCTGGAGGGAAACCGGGAGCGGGTCGGACTCTATCTGGTAAGTCGCGAGCGGGTTCTTCTTGCCTTTGGGCATCTGCTTGACGCCGAATCCAACCGTCTGTCCGTCCACGGTCCAGAAATAGACGATGTATCCGTGGCCGTAATAGGAGAGCGTCGCCTTCGCCGTGAAAGCCTCGGCACAGTCGCTCACCTTAGGAGGCTTCGTTGAATAGCCTGGAAAATCGGTTACCTCGACTTTGACGAGGTGTATCGGCCCTTCCGCGTCCATGTCTGGTGGCTCTTCAACATGAATCTGCCTACAAGCGATCAAGTATGCGTCCAAGCCAAGAACGGATGGATTGAGGGCCTGCGCGGCGTTTCCGGTTGCCGCGGCGCCTTGAAACGAAACGCCGCCGGCGGAAGATGCCGAAACGCCGCCAGCGGAGGCATTTACAGCGTTGTGAAGCGAGGAAGCCGTCTGGGTTGAGGTCCCGTAAAGAGTGACGGCTGGTATGGCCGCGCCCTGCTGCTGTGACGCCAAACCGCCCGCGCCGGCAAGGCTCCGGTACGCCAGTGAGTATAGGCCGGTGGAGGAGCCCAGGGCTGGAGTGACAGGGTCTTGCTTTTCGGGCGAGGGAAGCGAATATATCTTGACGTCGTAGTCTCCGCTTTCGGGATATGTGTGCATTATGCCCTGGTTTTTGCCGTCCCCGTGCAGAATCAGGGTTATCTCGTCACTGTTCAAGTTGGGGCCGCTGTCCACCCGCAGCGGCTCAACCGTCCCGTCGCCCCAGGAGATATAAACGTTGCTGTATTCGAGCGTCATGGATTGGAGCGAAGCCATGGTTACGGAGACCGGGTAAGGGTCCTTCGCGACGCTTATCTTGCCTTGCAGCGAGTAGGTTGCCGGGGCGAAACACTGCGCCTTGCCAGTGCTGCTCATGCAGATCGCCTTGAGGACGCCAGGCTGCGCGGCGTTGTCGCAAACGAGCATCCCCTTTGGAACATCGGGAAGGCGCAGGGGATAGGTGGGGCTGGTTTCAACCTCCTGCATCTCTTTGGTGATGGGGTGTTCCCAATAACCCTTGACCTGCCAGGTCGCCTGGGCTTTGTCGGTCTTGGTCATCCCAAGGAAGCCGGCAATCATGTTGAAGTCGGCAAGGCCTGTGTTGTTCGGTCCGGTGCTTGCGAGAAATGCCTGTACGGTCGCTTCAGAGGGTATTGCGATCTTAGACGTGTTGACCTTCTGCCCCACGACCTTGTTTGTCTGAAGCGTGTTTTCCGCCGAAGCGTTTGCGCCAGAGAACAGCCCCGCCTGGCTTGCCATCACGGGCGGGTGTTCAAGCTCCCAATGGAAGAAGGGCATCTTGCTTCCGTCGGGCAGGCTCTGGAGCAAAGCCTTCGTCACGTTGTAGTATCGCTTGGCGCCCGGAAGCTGCGCCTCGGCAAGGACCTTGCCATCCTTGTCCAGAATTTGTAAGACAAAATACTTGGCAATTCCCGGATTGTCCTCGTACCATGTAAATTGAGTGCCCTGCACGATCATGGGCGGGTCATCCCACATCTTCACCTGTTTGAACTCGCCAGACCCTTGGACGTTCGGGGAGACCAGCGTGATCTTTCCGTGAGGCGGCTTGACCTCTTGGACCTTGGTTAAGCCCTGAACAGGAGATATGGAGGGCCTAGTCCCTTTTTTTATGACGGTGATTTTTGCAGGCCCCTCGGACCATGAAGAACCGGGGTTTTTAGCCTTGGCCAGCC
>JAEMPZ010000245.1 GCA_022759065.1 Acidobacteriota bacterium
CGCCTCGGCGCTGCGGGCTCGCCTTTCGCGCATCTGGCCCAACGGCGCCGGAACGGCCGCCCTTCGGGCGGCGGGACCGGCGCTGGCAGGCGGAGGGCTTGCCACGAAGCCGCATCTCCAGCATAATCAAGGGGTGGAGGTTCTTATGAGCGACGCCAACGGCCAAACGAAAGATAGCAAGTCCATGCTGGCCTTCTGGATAGTGATAGGATTGGCCGCCGTGCTGCTAATAGTCCTGCTCAGAGGCGGCCTGGTCTCGCGTTCGGGCTTTTCAGGCGGGTTGGTTCCAATGAACCAGCGCAAGGCCGCTCCGGCCTTCAGCCTCAGCAAAGCGGGCGGCTCGGCAACCGTGACCCAGGGCGAAGTATCTGGCAAGGTTGTTATCCTTCACTTTTGGGCGACCTGGTGTCCGCCTTGCCGCGCTGAATTTCCAGAGTTCGCCAAATACGCGTCCACAATCAAGGAGAGTCCGGATATCGTTGTTTTGCCCGTATCGCTGGACGAATCTCCCTCGGCTGTCCCCCCTTTTATTCAGAAATACGGTAACGGAATAGACGCATACAGCGACGGCGGCAGACTAGCCCAGGCCCTGGGAGTTGCCTCAATCCCCGAGACGATCATTCTGGACAAGAATGGAAACGTCGCCTACGAAGCGGTGGGCGGCCAGGACTGGTCAGCCGGGGGCGTTCCAAAACTGGCCGAGGAGCTTTCCCATGAATGAAAAGCCGGGGGCGGCGCCGGCGGGCGCGATAAAAGGCCAGGCCCTCATCGCCGGCAAATGGCTGGACAAGGCGGAAAGATTCCCGTCACTGAATCCGGCGACCGGGGAACTTCTTGGTTACGCGCCCAAATGCGATGCCGAGGATGTGGCGAGCGCCGTAAAGGCCGCCAGGGAAGCGTTTCCTTCTTGGGCCCAAAAGCCGCTTCAAGAGAGGCTGGACTTTTTGGACCTGCTTGCGAACCTCATTCACAAAGAGGCCGACTCGCTGGCAAGCCTCATAACCTACGAGAACGGCAAGCCGCTGCAGGAATCCTTCACCATTGACGTGATGGAGTCACTCGACCTGATTTCCGGCATTTGCGCGACGGCGCCCGGCGTGCTTCGGCCGAAAAGGGCTCCCATGCGCAACCCGCTCTTCTTCGGCAAACGCCACCGCATCTATCACTTGCCGCTGGGCGTGGTCGCGGTGATCTCGCCATGGAATCTTCCTCTTTCAATTCCCGTCGGCCAGTTGGCGATGGCGCTGGCAGCCGGGAACACGGTCGTTTTCAAGCCGTCCGAACTCACGCCTCTAGTGGGAGTGAAGCTGGCCACGCTCTTCGAAAGAGCCGGTTTTCCGGCGGGGGTCTTTAATCTTGTCACGGGCGGCGGGGACGCTGGAAAGGCTTTGGTGGAGAGCGATATCTCCGGAGTGCTTTTTACCGGCAGCACGGCTACCGGCGTCGCGATTCACCAGAGTCTGGCCGGGCGCTTCGTGCCGGCGCAAATGGAACTTGGAGGAAAGGACGCTTTCCTGCTCCTTGCGGACGCGAATCTGGAGCGGGCCATAAACGGGGCTCTCTGGAACGGCTGCGCCGGCAGCGGCCAGCTTTGTTCCTCCACCGAGCGAATCTTCGTTCCCCGGCCCCTACTTGAGGCCTTCGCAAACGGCATCGCCGATAAAGCAAGGTCGCTGCTCGTAGGCTCCGGCTTGGATCCGCTCGTTCAGCTTGGGCCGCTCATTTCGGAGGCTCAAAGGGCGAAGGGCCACGCCCAGGGCGAGGAGGCGAAGTCCAAAGGCGCTCGGATCCTCTGCGGCGGGGCGCTGCCTCCGGGCCCTGGCTTCTTCTACCCGCCCACGGTCATGGTTGATGTCCCGCTTGACTGCGCGCTGATGCGCGACGAAACCTTCGGCCCGGTCCTGCCTATAGCCGCTTACGACGACGTCGAGGAGGCGGTAGCCTGGTGCAACGACACGCCGTACGGCCTTTCGGCGTCGGTGTGGACCTCCGACACAAGGCGAGGCGAGGCCCTCGCGGCGCGCCTCAACGTGGGCAGCGTCTGGATCAACGACGCTTCATACACACACGCGCAGGTTGAGTGCCCATGGGGAGGCGTCAAGGCATCGGGCGTGGGAAGAACAAACTGGAAGGGTTCGCTCGAAGAGCTTACGACCCTGAAACTAATCGGGGTCACATCGGGAAGCAGAAGGCGCGAGCTCTGGTGGTTTCCATACGGGCACCACAGCTTGGAAATGGTCCGAGCCTTCAGGAGCCTTTTGTGGGACCGGGGCTTGAGGCGCCTTGAGGCCGCGGGGCGCGCCGTTAGGCACTTTCTTCATCTCGGGAGAGACTCGTGAGAGCGTTAAGGGTGGGGATAACGGCCGATTGGGTGGCTCGCGAGCGAGGATTCAACATGGTCCTGGAACGGAACTACGTCTCGTGGCTCTTGGATGCGGGCTTTCAGCCGCTCGTCCTTCCCGCTGAGCCGGGCCACGTGGAGACCGCGCTTGAGGGCGTTGACGCCGTTCTGCTTTCCGGGGGCGGGGACGTGCTGCCGGAGTTTTACGCGGGAAACCCCGCGCCCCTGCCGGAGGAGAAGTTCTGCCACAGGGACCGCTGCGCGTTCGACATCGCCGTTGTTTGGAGGGCCGCGAGGCTCAAGATGCCGCTCTTGGGGATATGCCTCGGCTGCCAGCTCATCAACGTCGCGTTCGGCGGAGATCTGGTAAGACACCTCGACGATCAGGCCTTTCGCCACAGGAGGCCCGCGCCGGGGCGCCCAAACCCAGCGCACAGGATTCGCGTGGTCAAAGGAACGCTCCTTGACAGCTTTGGCGTCACGCCGGACACGCGCGTTTCCTCGTCGCATCATCAGGCCGTCGGCCGCCCGGCGCCAGGCTGGATCATAAGCGCTTTGGGGCCGGACGACGTGCCGGAGGCGATCGAAAACCCGCAATATCCGAATATCCTCGGCCTGCAGTGGCATCCCGAGAGAACGCCCCGCTCGCCCCTCTCTCAAAGCATACTTGAATGGTTTTATCAGGTCGCGTCTCTAAGAGTGGAACATTCATGAAGAGAATGAAAACGCCCGACTTCAACGCCCTGCTTGGGCCGGGCGGCGCCCTGGAAACTTGTATTCCACTCTATGAAAACCGCCCGGGACAAGCCGAGATGGCGAAAGCCGTCTGGCGGGTATTTTCATCTGGCGGCGTCCTTCTCGCCGAAGCCGGAACCGGCACCGGCAAAAGCCTGGCCTACTTGCTGCCGGCACTCCTTTTGGACAAGCGCGTCGTCGTCTCAACGGGAACCAAGGCGCTCCAGGAGCAGCTTGCAAGAAAGGACGTTCCTTTATGCGCGAAGGCTCTGGGCCGAGAGGTCAAGGCCGTCACGGTCAAGGGAAGGGCGAACTACCTCTGCCTTCACTACTGGTCGCGGTTCCTGGCGGAACCTCTCCTGAAGGAAAAGGGCGAGGCCAGGCTCTTTTCAACCGTTGCCCGCTGGGCGGAAAAGACGCGCACCGGGGACCGCGCCGAACTTAAAGGGGTTCCGGATGATCTCTCTTTCTGGAACGAAATCTCCGCGCGTGGAGAGCGATGTCTTGGCACAAAGTGCCCGCTCTACAGGGATTGCTTCGTGGTGAAGCTCAAGCGCGAGGCGGAGGCGGCCGAAATCATTCTTACAAACCACCATCTGCTGTTCGCCGACCTGGCGGTCAAGAGCCGCGCCGCCGACGCGCGCGTACTTCCCGACTACACGCACCTCGTCTTGGACGAGGCTCATGACGTAGAGTCGGCGGCCACCTCCTTTTTCGGGACGACGGCCAGCCGCAGGATGCTCGGCGAGCTTTTGAGAGACGCGTCCAAGGCCGCGCCAAAGGAGAGGCCGGCCCTGGCCGAAGCCATTTCAAATGCCGAAAGGGCGGCCGAGAGATATTTTGAAGTTTGGGAAGCCGGCGGAGAGAGGAAGATCACCATCGAACCGCGGGCCATTCCTGACGGCGAACCGGAATTGCGGCAAAGGCTCGCCAACTTGCTCGACGTCGTCGGCCACCAGCTTGAAGCGGCGGGCGGAGCCAGCGACGAGGCGTTCGGGCTTCTTGAACGGCTGGAAACGTGGCGCGAGGCCTTCGTCTTCGCCCTGGAAGAGAGCGGCGCTGACTACGTCCGAATAGCGGAGGTTCGCGGCAAGAACGTCCTCATTTCGGCAAATCCGATTGACATCGCCCCTGTTATGAAGGAGAAGCTTTGGACGACGCTCCAGTCCGCCCTGCTGACTTCGGCGACGCTCTGCACGGGCGGCTCGTTCGAGTTCCTTCGCCGGCAACTCGGCATTGACGGCGCCGGCGTTGACGAGCTTCGCGTCCAAAGCCCATTCGACTATTCATCGCAGGGGCTTTTCTACGTGCCGGAAAGATTTCCCCAGCCCTCATCCCCTGAATTTCTGGAGGCGCTTTGCCAGGAGGCGCTCAGCCTGGTTCAAGCGTCGAGGGGAAGGGCCTTCCTGCTCTGCACGTCGTTCAAAAACATGCGGGCGCTCGCGCAGTTTCTCGAAACGACCATCCCCTACCCGCTATTGGTACAGGGCGATGAACCCAAGGGCCTTCTTCTCGAACACTTCAGGGAGGCCGGCAACGCCGTGCTTTGCGCCACGGTATCCTTCTGGCAGGGCGTTGATGTCCAGGGAGAGGCCCTCTCCCTCGTCGTCCTTGACAAGCTCCCATTCGGCTCGCCCCAGGACCCCCTCACGCAGGCACGCATCGAAAGACTCAAGAAAGCAGGGCGCGACCCGTTCAACGAATATCAACTCCCGTCGGCGGCAATACTCCTCCAGCAAGGCGCCGGAAGGCTGATCAGGTCCAAACAGGACCGGGGAGTCGTAGCCTGCCTCGACGTGCGCCTGAGGCAGAAGGGCTACGGAAGGCTCCTGATGGCCAGCCTGCCCGAGTTTCAAACCACCGGCGATCTCTCCGCCGTCCAAGCCTTCTTCCGCTAACGCCGACACGCCGAAACACCGGCACCACATTCCAGCGCGGAAAGATTTACCACCAAGGCACCAAGACACCAAGGGAATAATCACAGGGAGGACGGGGAGGAAA
>JAEMPZ010000005.1 GCA_022759065.1 Acidobacteriota bacterium
CCGCATTCGCGAAAAAATCCAGCTCTTGAACAGCGACCTCAACGTTCTCGGAGGTCCCGGAGAGCTGCCCCAAGATGAGCAGGCGGCCATAACAAAAGCGCTTGACGCAACCAGGGAGGTCCAAGCCTACGCGCCAGTGGTTTTGGGGACAGGCCTTTTAAGCGGGCCGTACACGAGAGTTGGAGTGGTGGCTAAGGTGGTGGGCGTGGCGCCAGAGCGCCAGGCAAAAGTGGTTGACATCGCCCCTTTCGTAAGGGGCGGGACATTTCTGGGGCAAACCCCCGACGGATCGCACGGCGCTATTCTGGGGGCGGATCTCGCCGCCACCCTGGGGGTGAACGTGGGAGACACGCTCCAGCTCCTGGTCCCCAAGATAACGCTTTCGCCCTTCGGCGGCTTTCCAAAAATAATCCGGATCAAGGTCTCGGGCCTTTTGGAGACGGGATACTATCTCTACGACACCGAGTTCGTGTTCGTTGACCTGCCCTTCGCGGAGGAGCTTTTCACAGCGAAGGGGTGCGTGAGCGCGATCCAGGTCAGGCTGAAACCTGGGGCGAATTTGGGCGAAGTCAAGGAGAGGCTCCAAAAAAACCTCGGTAGCGGAACAAGGGTGCTGGACCTGGTGGGCAGCAACGCGGAGTTTTTCAAGGCTCTCCGAATGGAGCGGGTGCTTCTTTTCCTTGCCATCGGGCTCATAGTGACGGTCGCTTCTCTTAACATCGTCTCGACGCTCATCCTCATGGTCATGGAGAAGGTCCGCGACATAGGCATACTGAGAAGCATGGGCGCCTCGGCTCGGGACATAAGGCGGATATTTCTATTTGACGGAATGGCCATCGGCGTCATGGGGACTCTGCTTGGGGACGTTGCCGGAGTAGTTGCCTGCAAGCTCCTCGACAAGTACCACGCCATCCCGCTTTCGCTCGACGTCTACCCCTTGCCCTACGTGCCATTCGTGACCTCATGGCAGCAGGTGGCGGCGGTGTCGCTGTTCGCCCTGGCCATAACCTTCGCCGCGACGCTCTACCCCTCCACAAGGGCTTCCCGCCTCGATCCGGTCGAGGCCTTGAGGTACGAATGATAGAGGTCCGTGGCCTGTACAAAAGTTATCGCTCAGGGACAGCCACTTTGCCTGTCCTTCGTGGCGTGGACCTTAGCTTGGCCAAGGGGGAAGTTGTTGCCCTGACGGGGCCCTCCGGCGTAGGCAAGAGCACTCTTTTGCACTTGATAGCCGGCCTTGATCGCCCAGACGCCGGTTCCGTGGTTGTCGCGGGCCAGGAGGTCACACGGCTTCAAGGAGGCGGCCTGGACCGGTATAGAAACCGGACCATGGGAATCGTCTACCAATTTCACTTTCTTCTGCCGGAGTTCACCGCCCTGGAGAACGTCCTTCTTCCCGCTCTCGTAGCCCACAGCGAAAAAGAGGGGCTGAAGCGGGCAAAGGAGCTTTTGGCCGAGGCGGGGCTTAGTGACCGGGAGCGCCATTTTCCCTCTCAGCTTTCCGGCGGGGAGCAGCAGCGGGTCGCCCTGGCCAGGGCTCTGATAAATGACCCGCCGGTCCTGCTGGCCGATGAACCGACGGGCAATCTTGATGAAAAGACGGCAACGTCGGTTTCGGCTTTATTGTTCGGGCTCGCCGCTCGCAGAGGGCTCGCGGTCTTGATGGCGACGCACAATACGGGCCTTGCCGCTGCCTGCCACCGCATCGTGCGGCTTGCCGAGGGCCAAGTTGCCCCAATCACGCCATGAAGCAATTAGTGACTAGTGAAGTGGCTGGTGATTAGTAAAATACGCAATTAGGAGGTGACACGGGGTGGCGACGGGTGGTATAATCCATGATCGGGGAGAACGGATGAGCGGTAGGTTCGCGAGCCGGGCCCGCTGGGCCACCCCATGGGCGAGAAACAAGGTGGCGCTTTGGGGCCACAATTTCATTATAGGTGGCTAATGGCGAAGATGAGACTATGCACGGCCATTCTCCTTTCTGTGACGGTTCTTCTTGGCGTCGCGGCCGCGGCCGAAGCTCCGCGAATAGAGAAGATCGTAATAGATGGCAATGACCGCCTTTCGCAGGACGCCTTTCTGGCCCTGACTTCGCTCCGCCCTGGCGACCTCTATGATCCCCAGGTGGTCGCCAAGGAATACAAGAAGATATGGGACTCCGGGCTTTTTGACGACCTCAGCGTTGAGGCCAAGGAAGGAGCCACGGGGAAGATTCTCGTGTTTCACGTCAAGGAGCGGCCCATCATTGCGACGGTCGAGTTCAAGGGCTCCAAAACCCTTACCTCTTCAACCGTGCTCGACAAGCTCAAGGACAACAACGCGGAAATAAAATCCGGCACGGTCTTGGATTATTCCAAGATCAAGCACACCGAGGCTGCCTTGCGGTTCATGGCGGCAGAGAAGGGGTTTCCCGACGCGGTCGTTTCATCCAAGGTAAATCCCATCGGCAGGTCGCAGGTGTCCCTGGTATTCACCATAACGCAAGGGCCCAAAGCCCGGATTTCCAAGATCAAGTTTGTTGGCAACCACGCGTTTTCAAAAACCAAGCTCCGCTACACCATGAAGAAGACGCGCCAGCACTGGATGTTTTCCTGGGCCAGCCGCCACGACCTCTACACCGAGTCGCGGTTCAACGAGGACACAAAGCTGTTGCGCGACCTTTATGAAAGCCACGGCTACCTCGACGTGGACATCGGCGACCCGATAATAGACAGCCGCGTTAACGAAAAGAAGAGCCGCAAGTGGCTGACGCTGACCATTCCCATCACCGAAGGGCTTTCCTACAAGATGGGCACCGTCAAGTTCGAGGGCAACCACCTATTGACGGAAGCTGAATTGTCGAAGGGGTTCAAGTTCAAGAAAGGCGTTGCTCTCGACAAGGTAGGGCTTGGGTACGTGATGAAATCCATCGAGGCCCGTTACGGCGAAAAGGGCTACATATACGCCACGGCGACGCCCATCTTCGACAAAGATCCAAAGACGCGGATCGCGAACGTGGTCATCTCCATCAACGAAGATCAGCAGTATTACGTGAACCGCATAGAGTTTTACGGCAATACCTCCACGAGAGACTACGTGCTTCGCCGTGAGATGGGGATTAGCGAGCAGCAGGTTTTCAACTACCGGCGCTATCAGCGCGGCCTCTACAAGCTCAAGCAGACCGGGCTTTTCGAGATCAAGGATGATCCGGTCATCAACAAGGTCCCCAATACAAGGACCGTCAACGTGGACATCAAGGGAACCGAAGCGAGCAAGAACGAGCTGCTCTTCGGTGGCGGCTATGGAGGGGTCAACGGCTTTTTCATCTCTGGAGCTTACCGTACTTACAACTTCTTCGGGCGCGGGACGACCTTCTCTGTAAACGCGGAACTCGGCAAGATTCAAAAGATATACTCAATCAACTACACCGACCCTTGGTTCTTCGGCAAGCGGATCGGGCTCTCAACTTCGATCTACAACAACAGGTTGAGCTACGTTCAGTTCGACCAGCGGGCCACGGGCGGTTCCCTGGCGTTCAGCTTCCCGATAGGGGACTTTGCCGGCTGGCAGGTCGGGTACAGGTACGAACGGTCTCGAGTGGACAGCGTTTTGAGCATCGTCAATCCCAATCCGCTCTACCCCAATTACTATACCAATTCGACGACGTCGGCGGTTTTTGGCGCCATCTTCATGAACACGGTCAACAGCCCATTCAGGCCGACGCGCGGAATGTCGCTATCGCTGAACACCACGGTGGCGGGCGCCGCCTTGGGAGGGACGAACTACTTCATCAAGCCGGGTTTTGAAGGTTCCCTTTACATTCCGACGTTCAAGAAGCAGAACGCCGCCTTCAGGGTAAGCTCTGGATTCGTCACCGCGTACGATGGCCACGGGATTCCGCCGTGGGAGCGCTTCTTCCTTGGAGGCGAGAACTCGCTGCGCGGTTTCACGACGAGGTCCGTATATCCCATAACCAAGGACGGAAGGTACTTCATTGATCCCGGCACCGGCACCATCGAGGGTGGAAACCGCTATATCCTGGCCAACGCCGAGTACGTCTTCCACCTTGTAGAACAACTTGATCTGGCGTTCTTTGTTGACGCCGGCAACACTTACCACGAGCGCCAGCGGTGGGAAATCTCCAACTACCGCGGGGACGCCGGGGTCGAAATGAGGTTCTTCGTCCCCATGTTCAACGTGCCCCTGCGCCTCATTTACGCGCACAACCTCAGGGCGAAGCCCGGGGACGATTTCAGCAACTTCCAGTTCACGATAGGACTTACTTTCTAGCCCATTGATGGGACTTTTGGAGGAAACAAAGATGAGGAAACTGCTAACCGCCGGATTCGCATTCGCTCTAACGCTGGTCGCCGCTAACGCTTTTGCCCAGATCAAGCTTGCGGTCGTCGAGCCCGAACGCATCATGGACGAATCAAAAGAGGGCAAGCGCATCCAGGCGCAGCTCAAGTCCTACCACGACCAGAAGCAGGGCGAGATAACCGCCAAGGAAGCGGAACTCAAGGCGCTTGATGAAAAGGCCAAGGATCCGAAGCTGGCCGACGACAAGAGGGAAGAACTGGGCAACCAGTTCAAGCAGAAGTACTACGAGTACCAGGCTTTCGCGAAAGCCTCCCAGGAGGACATGGAAGGCCGCCAGAACAAGGCGCTGCAGGATCTGCAGGCCAAGGTCAGCGCTGTCGTCAGCAAGTACGCGGCGTCCAAGGGCCTTTCGATGGTTCTGGTCAAGAGGATGTGCCTGTACAACGCCGACGCGTTGGACATCACGTCCGAGATCATCGCGGAGATGGACAAGGCCTACCCAGGCCAGTGACGTCATGAACGCGGGAGAAGTCGCGCGATTGCTGGGCGCCAGCATCGCGGGCGATGCCGGTGTTGAACTTGCCGGCGTCGCCCCGCTGGACAGCGCTGAAGGGCGCGACCTCTCCTTTCTCTCCAATCCCAAGTATCGCGAGGCTGCTCGAAAGAGCCGCGCCGGCGCTATTCTTGCCGCATCGCCGGAAGGGCTGGTGGGGCGCACTCTGCTGATTCACCCCAACCCGTACGCCGCGCTGGCGAGGGCGCGCCCTC
>JAEMPZ010000054.1 GCA_022759065.1 Acidobacteriota bacterium
CCGTGGCCGGTGCGCCTTTTGGCCGCCACGACGTGGCGGCGCGCCTTCGTCGTGGATGCATAGCTAACTCATATACTTAGATAATATGCTATAATTGACTGGGCTTAAGGTATTATTGATGTGATGATACCTTCGGGTGCGTAAGATGCTCGATAAGCTTGGAGATTCCGGCCTGCATCTGAGCAAGGTTGGTGCACTGCAGCGCTCCAGGCGTAGCTGCCACTCCCCTACCCTCGTTCGTGATAATTTCGTCGGGGCCTATTTCCATGCAGTTCTTTCCAGACGGCCAGGGGCCAAATAGTTCCGTGACGACAAACTCGGCAAGGCCGATCGCTCCAATTTTCCCAGAGGCGGCGCTCACCTCCTCGATAAACTTAGCCACATCGGGGTAAACCTGCCGCTGTTCGGAGAGAACTCCGAAACCTGCCATAAGGTTCTTGACCGCCCCCTGGCCGCCTGGAATCAGAAGAGCGTCAATCATTTTAGGGGAGATATCAATAATATTGAATAGCTTACCGTACGATAACCTAGATGATTCATCATATTGCGACCGAGTTTTATCTGGTATTTCAAGAAAAGTCGCGTGATTAACCACATGCAGTTGGGGCCGGTCCGCCGCAATGCAGATAGCATCATGGCCGAGGCGTTGAATCTCGGCCATGGAAAGAATCGCCTCGTGGGGATCTGTTCCGTCTAAGGCGCCGCAACCACAAAGCAGGATGCCGATGCGCATCTTCACCTGTCCGCCCCGTCGCTTTCAAGCGCCTTCACAGATTCGTGGATAAGCAATTCCTCCGCCTCGTCTATGGCCATGTCCAGGCGGACGCCAGCGGCGTTTAGGTGTCCGCCGCCACCCCACTGCGAGACAAACCGGTCTATCGGGAACTCCCCCCTTGAGCGGCAGGAGACCTTTGTTGCCCTCTTCCCCAACTCCTTGAAGAAAAATCCCGCTACGACCCCGTCAATCTGCACCGTGAAGTTAACAAGGTCGTCCGCGTCCTCCATCCGCGCGCCAAGACGCCGTATCATTTCATGGCGGACTTCCATCCATGCCACCTTGCCGCCTGGAGACAGCCTGAGGGTTGAAAGGATCGCCCCGGTCAACTTCATGCGCGTCGCGCTTTGGCGCTCAAAAATCTCGCTATAGACGCGCTGCGGCTCCACTCCGGCAGCAAGCAGTTCGGCCGCCAGCTCATGCGTCCTTGGCGTTGTGCTTGGATACCTGAAGCTTCCAGTGTCGGTAAGCACGGCGGCGTAAAGGGGTTCCGCGATTTCAAGGGTCAGGGCGACCTTTAACTGGGCCAATATTTTGCGCACTATTTCACCCGTGGCACAAGCACCTTCGTCCACAAGGTAAACGACGCCTCTTTCCTGGTCCAGCCGGTGGTGGTCCACGACCACAAGGCCCTCGCTTTGCCTGGAAAACGGCAGGACGGCGCCAAGCCTCTCAAAAGCGCCCATGTCCACGACGACGGTCCAGGCTGAGCGAAAGAGCTCTTCTGGAGAAGCTACGTCTCTTGGCGTGACGATTTCTTGAGGATGTCTGAGAAGAAAACGGAGGTTTTCTGGAACTTTGGTGGGGTTGACCAGGGCAACATCCTTGCCGAGGCTTTTAAGGCCTCGTGCGAGGGCAAGCTGGCTGCCTATGCCATCTCCGTCGCTCGACATATGGGTGGTAATTACAAATTTATGTGATGAGTTTAGCCTCTCTACAACTTCAGCAAGCTGGCTCATAAAACTCCTTCCACTGACATTTTATTATAACAGGGAATCAGGTAGGATTCAAAAAGCTCGCGCGAATCCGCCTCAACTGCCCTCGATGCGGGCCAGCAGCGATTCGAGCCTCGATTCAAGATCAGATATCTCCTGGTCATTTGTCAGGATTTGGTCGCTCAAAGCAAGCGTAGCGTCCAGGCGCTGGGAAGAGGGATCGGTTCCGTTCTCTTCGGCCTCTTTGCGCAGAAATGCCTCGAGGCCTTCAGTAGGGTCTCCGGCGCGGCCACGGGCAAGCGCGCGAGCGTAACGAACCTCCGGAGACGCCGTCACGCCTAGGAGGAAAAACCCGCTCACGCCTTGGCGCAGAGCCTCGACCTCTGCCGGGTTCCTTATGGAATCCACGACGTCGCGTTGCCCGAGCCGCGGAATAATGCGCTTTGCGAGAACAAAGGGGCCGCCTTCGCGGCGCAATCTATTCCCAGTCGCTATCAAGTCGTCCCGGCCCGTCGTCAGCCCGGCTGCAATTGCTTCCTCTCTGACAATATCTGATAGGCTGTGATAGCGAAACCCCCTCTGGACGAGAAGCTCAGCCACGGTGCCCTTGCCGGATGCATTGGGCCCTGTAAGTCCAATGACAATCGGTTTCAGATTCATCGGGCTGCCTCCAGGTGTGCCGTCGCGAGCCGGACAAGAAGCGGGTTGTCCGGTTCCCTGGCTGCAGCCGCGTATTCAGGGAGCGCCATTGGCGCATACCCCATCATCTGGTAGCAGCGTCCCAGAAAATAGAAGCACTTTCCCTGGAGCGAGGTGGTGTAAGGCGCATTTGTCAACAAGTCGGCCAACACTCTCGACGCTTCCTCGTAACGGCCAAGCCTGTAGTAGCAGTTGCCCAGCCAGTACCTGGCATCACCGGTGTAGAGGTCAAGGGGCTGCTCTTTGACGAATGCCTCCAGCAGCGGCGCGGCCTCTTCTTCTCGCAACTGGCGCAAAAGCGAGATCATGCTTAGAAAATTTTCGCGGTTGGCGGTGCGGTCTCTAAGATAGGCTTTGCTCCATTCTCGGTAGCGCGCGTCGAATTGGCCGGGATCTTCGCCGCAGGCTTTAAGCGCCGCCTGCCAAGACTCCCCCCTCTTCAGCGATCCAACAAGGGCCTTGATCCCCTCCTCGCCATGGCGCGCTTCTATGCTCCGAAATGCCCAATAGCCGTTGAGCCATTGCCGTTCCCCGCCCTCTCCAAGGCCCGAAATTGCCTGCATGGGAGGAACATTCAGTTCGAGAAGAGAACGGGTTTCATATACAGGCCCTAAGCCACCAAGTTTCAACGAAAGCCCGGCGCGAAACCACTCGGGAGAGGCGGCGTAGCCGGGACAATCTTCGGTCAAAAGGACGCGGCAAAGGGCCGAAGAGAGCATCTCCCTGGGAGCCCACCATTTAAGCATCAGAGGCTCCGCGGCGAACTCAACGCTGCATTCGCCGCCCCTGTCCACGACCTCAAATGGCTGTTTGAAGGCGCAGGACTGATAGTCGAGCGGCTTGAAAAGGGCGCGGTTCAGGGCGGTGGGATACAAACCAGAGCCGTCCTTGAGGTCCTTCATAGCCCCGGCGAGCGCCTGGTCAAGATCCCCAAGGCTTGTGATCGCGTCGCCGTCGCCAACGAAACGTCCCGAATATGGCTCAAGGCGCAGCCCAGCCCACGACATGGGGCGTTGAACCGGGGCCGAAGCGGCCGTCTTGGCGGGAGTTGCTACTTCCGGCCGCGGCGCTGGAAGCGCGGCTTCAAGCTTGGCTGATCGAGATGGTTCGGCGGGCGAAGGCACGTACAAGTAAGCCAGATCGCCTCGATGGCGCCACGCGACAAGGCCCAGCCCGGCGGCAAGCAGAAAGAGGCCAAGCAAGGCGATGAACATGGTTCGCCAAAGGCGCGTCACGGCGCCTCCACGTTTGCCGACTCGGTCCATCCGCTGCCGTCGCCCCAAATAAGAAGGCTCCAATCACCGGCGGAAGCGACCCGGACGACCTCCGATCCGGCCGGGAGCGTGGCCAGCACCGCGCCCTCGGCGCCAGCCTTTTCGGTCACTTTGGCCGGTGAAATCACTACGACAGGCTGGTGCAGCGGCGCAACCTTGACGCCGTAGTAAAGGCACCCGCCAGAAACCGCCGCCGCTATGAATAACGCGGTCATGAGCGCGGCCAAAGCCCTTCGCGCGCGCCCAGGCGCGAGAAAAAGAGCCGCACACAAGAAAACATTTCCCGCGAAGGCCAGGAAAAGAGTGAGGAACATAAATTTGTCCGTGCCTATCGAAGTGATGGCGGCCTCCCAGGGCGATGGCTGCCACGCGACGGCTTTCGCCGGCAGCAATTTGCGGGCTGTCGCCAGGTTGCTGATGGCGGCCTTCATATCTGGCTCAAATTGAAGAGCCCTTCTGTAGGCGACGATTGCCTTGGCGACATCACCGCCCTTCAAGAGACTGTTCCCCAGGTCAAACTGGACCTCGGCGCCATCGTAGCCTGAGGAGGCCATCAGGGCGTACAGTTTCGACGCCTCGTCGTAACGCCCCAGCTCGTAAGCCTGCCGTGCTTGCGCCGCCATTGGCGAGGGCTCGCGCGCCAAGGCCAGCAGCGCCGCTAACGCGAAGAGGCAGAAGACAAACTGGACAAATCTCCTATCCACGCCAAGCCTCCTCGGCCAACCGGCGCACTGCTTCGTAACGCGCCGCGAGCTCGCGCTTCGTCACCGTGTCGCCCGCGAATTCGGCCGCTTCAAGCTGGTCAAGAATCGCCAAGATATCCGCGGACCGGTCTTTGCTCAGGCCGGCTTCAGCGAAAGCCTCCGAAAGCGCTGCGCGCGTGAGACCGGCTGCCGGCCGCCCGGTCATAAGGTTCAAGGCGGCGTAGAGCGCCTGAATGGCTTCGGCGTGGAAGGCTTGCGAACGCCTTACGTCCAGATTTTTCCGCGCCATGCGCAGGTGATGGCGGGCGGCGCGCATCAACGCGCGCGCCTTGATGCGCTCGGGCGACGCCAGTCTGGTTCTATAAAGCCACAGCCATGCCGCCAAGAGGGCGCTTGCTAAAAAAGGGAAGGCCAGCAAGAGAAGAAAAGCATTTAGGCCGAGAATCGGCTTCCTCGGCGGCGACGGGCGCGGTTCCGCAATCAAAGGCGCGAGGGCCAGCTCCTGTCCCCCAGCCAGGCCGGTGCCGCGCACGAGCAGTCTGGCGCCACCCCCTGCAGCCGGCTGGTCTCTGCCCAGGCCGGGGTCAAAGTAGGTAAGGGTG
>JAEMPZ010000171.1 GCA_022759065.1 Acidobacteriota bacterium
GCTCCGCGGGTGGCGTCGGCCTTGCCGTCTCCGAAATCGTCTCAGCCGAAGGACTGACGCGTGGCAACATGGAGGCCGGCGAGTTTCTCGCCATCGGCCCAGGCGAGCACCCCATATCGCTTCAGATTTCAGGCTCGAATCAGGCGACGATGGCCGAAGCAGCCAAGATATGCGAGCAGCGGGGAGCGGACATCGTGGACATAAACATGGGCTGTCCGGTCCCCAAGGTTACAAAAGGCTTTTGCGGCGCCGCCCTCATGCGTGACCCTTTGCGCGCCGCGGCCGTCGCAGAGGCCGTTGTGAAGGCCGTCACGGTTCCCGTGACCGCGAAAATGCGCCTGGGGTGGAACGAACGCCAGCTCACATTTATAGAGGTCGCGAAGCTGCTAGAAAAGGCCGGAGTTTCCGGCCTCTGCCTCCACGCCCGCACGAGAGAGCAGGGATACAAGGGCAAAGCCACGTGGTCCCGCATCGCCGAACTGAAAGCCGCGGTGAGCCTCCCCGTCATCGGAAACGGGGACGTTGAGAGCCCGCATGATGTCCTTCGGATGTTCGCCGAGACGGGTTGCGACGGCGTCATGATAGGCCGCGCGGCCGTAAAGAACCCTTGGATTTTTCTCCAGGCCGCCGAGTTGGCTCAAACCGGAGCGTTTCAGGCCCCTTCCGTTGTGGAACGCATAGCCTTGATACGTTGCCACTTCGACGAGATCCTCGCGACGAGCCGCCAGGGCCTCGCGCTTCACCGCATGAAGACATTCCTCGGCAAGTACACCCGCGGCCTTTCCGGCGCCAACGCCTTAAGGCTCGCCATCAACGAAAGCAAAACCGAAGAGGCCATGCTCGAAGCCTTCAACACCTGGGCGCGGAAGGTTGAGAGTTGAATTCGTGCCGGAGTATCGCAGTATTGGCGTTTCGGCGCTTGTGGCTGGCATCTTTTACCCTTTGTGCCTTGGTGGTGAATGTCTTTTCTTTTCCATCGTTAATGGTCCTGTGACGCATCTTCGACGACCGACCAACGACGGACGACGATCGCGCATAGATTCGCGCGTCCGTCAACCGTCGTCCGTCTGCCGTCTATCGTCTATCGTCTTACGTCTTACTCCTAACACCTGACTCCTGACACCTCGCGCCTGACTTTCCTCCCTGGCCTCCCCGTCCTCCCTGTTCAATCGCCTCCGCGAACAGGCGCAGCTTGGCTTGACAGGAAGCCGGGCCGGGGGATATAGTTACCACTCTTCAGCTTGGTGGTGATTCCGCCCGGCAGAATCAATAGATTGAGTTCATTGGCGATACAAGCGGGTTCAGCGCAGCCACGCCTTTTGGGCGAGGGCCAGAAAGGGGGCTTTACGAGCATGCAGCAGATCACACATGATGTGGTCATCCTGGGCACCGGGCTGTCGGGCCTTAGGGCCGCGGTCGAGTTGTGCAGGAGGACCGGCGGAAAGGTTGACATCGGCGTCGTCGCCAAGGTGCAGATCATGCGGTCTCATTCGGTCTGCGCCGAGGGCGGCACGGCGGCGATGATGCGGCCTGAGGAGGGCGACAGCTACGAGCTTCACGCCTGGGACACCATCAAGGGGTCGGACTTCCTCGCCGATCAGGACGTGGTGGACCGGTTCGTCCACCGCATGCCTGACGAGATCCGCCTCCTGGATCACTGGGGCCTTCCGTGGTCAAGGCGCGAGGATGGCCGAATCATGCAGCGTCCCTTCGGCGGCCACTCTTTTCCCCGCGCCTGCATGGCGGCGGACAAGACCGGCTTCTTCGAAATGCAGACGCTCTACGACACGCTTGTAAAGTACAACAATTTTAAGCGGTACGACGAATGCTTCGTCACCTCCATTTTGACCGATGACAACGGCCGTTTCGCCGGCCTGACGGTTTATGACGCGCCAACGGGCGAGTTTTACGCAATAAAGGCCAAGGCGCTTCTGATAGCTTCAGGCGGCCTCGGGACGCTGTACGGCTTCACGACTTACTCGCAGACGGTCACGGGCGACGGGCATGCGATGGCCTACCGCGCCGGAATTGCTCTTGAAGACCCGGAGTTCTTGCAGTTCCACCCGACGGGCCTCGTGCCTTCCGGCATCCTTATGACCGAAGGGTGCCGTGGCGAAGGCGGCTACCTTCGCAACTCAAAAGGCGAGCGCTTCATGGAAAAGTACGCGGCGAAGTTCATGGAGCTCGCCCCGCGCGACATCGTCTCCCGCTCCGAAATGACCGAGATTCTCGAAGGGCGCGGCTTCAAGGGCCCCGAAGGGCTGGACTACATCCAGTTGGACCTCACCCACCTGGGCGCCGACAGGATAAACAAACGGCTACCCTTGATCCGCGAGGTCTGCATGAAGTTCCTGGGTCTCGACCCGATAAAGCAGCCAATCCCGATTCGCCCGGTGGCGCACTACTCGATGGGCGGGGTCGAGGTTGACATTGACGGGCACAGCAAGATCGAGAACATCTGGGCCGCGGGCGAAGTGGCCTGTTATTCGCTCCACGGCGCCAACCGGCTTGGGTGCAACTCCACGGCGGAATGCCTTGCCTGGGGAGGCATAACGGGCGAGAACATCGCCAAGTACCTCGAAACGAACCCGAAGATAAGCGCCTTTCCAGAGGCCAAGGCCAACGAGGAGGAGGCTCGGGTCTTCAAGGGCTTCCTGCAGAAGGACGGCCCTGAGAGCCCTTACAAGATAAAGAAGGAACTCAGGACGCTCATGGACGAGCACGCCGGGGTTTATCGCACGGGCGACTCGATGAAGGAAGGCCTTCGCAAGATAGGCGATCTCAAGGAACGCTTCAAGAAGATCGGCATACAGGACAAGGGGCGCGTTTATAACTCCAACCTCTTCCACGCCCTTGAGTGCGAGAACCTTTTGGACTTGGCGGAGGCTCTGCTTACGGCGGCGCTGGCGCGGGAAGAGTCGCGGGGAGGCCACGCCCGAAGGGACTTCACCACGCGCGACGACGTGAAATTTCTCAAACATTCGCTGGTCTATTACAACGCCGGCGGCAAACCGAAGCTCGACTACAAGCCGGTCGCCATTACCAACTGGAAACCGGTCGAGCGAAAGTACTAGGAGGCTAAGATGGCCGAACTCAAACGGTACGACAACCGGCTCGGCGTCTGGGGGTGGCTCGGCGGAGGGCGCTGGGGCATCGAGCGCTACGCCTACATCCTGCACCGGTTGACCGGGCTTGGGATTCTATCTTATTTCCTGCTGCACATCGTCGTCACGAGCCTCAGGGCAAAAGGCATTTACCTCTGGACCGAGGGCGGCTTCTTCCACCAGCCCATTTTCAAGGTCGGCGAATACCTCGTGTTTTCGGCCTTCGCCTACCACGCTTTCAACGGCGTAAGGCTGATACTGGTCGAGTTGGGTTTCGCCGTGGGCAAGCCCTTCGAGCCGGTTTATCCCTACAAGACCTCGTTGAGCGTCCAGCGCCCGCTCTTCATCGTCATGATGATCCTGGCGGCGATCTTCCTGGCTGCTGGAACAATCGAATTCCTTGGGTTAGTGGAGTAGGAGGCCACCATGAGAGAGACGAAACTTTGGACGTGGTTTATGCTGGCCGGCCTCGTGATTCTTGTCCTTTTGGGCCTCCATATGCTCGTCGCGCACATGGGCGGCTTGACCGGAATCGGGGTCACCCACAGGAATGCCGATTCGGTTGCCGAGGTTAACTCGCAGGCTCGCGACGCGGGCCTTTTATATCCGATCGTTTACCTCATACTGCTTGCGGCCGCCCTCTTCCACGGCCTTTACGGCCTAAGAGTGATTCTCTTCGAGCTTGGGCTGAAGATGGGCGCGCAAAAGGCGGTTAACGCGCTGTTGCTGCTCTTGGGGCTTGGGCTCTTCGGGTTCGGGAGCTGGGGCATCTTCGCGGCTCACGCGCTATACGCTGGGAGGGGCTGAGATGTGGGAAAACATTGATAAAGTCAGCGAGGTTCGTTTTCACGTCAGCCGCTTCACGCCGGGGCGCGACGAGAAGCCCTACGTGCAAATCTTCAAGGTGCCTGTTCGCGAAGGCATGACGGTGCTGGAAGGGCTGCACTACATCAAGGAGAACCTGGACAGTTCGCTCGCCTGGCGCTACTCCTGCCGAATGGGCGTCTGCGGTTCGTGCGGAATGCTGCTCAACGGCCGCCCGACGCTCGCCTGCAACACGCAGATATTGGACATCGCCAAGTCCGACCTTACGGTCGCCCCATTGCCAAACTTCGACATCGTGCGCGATTTGGTTCCTGACCTTATGACGATGTTCAAGAAGCACATAAGCGTCGCGCCTTTCATTTCCAGGAGCGACGAGGCCGAGCAGAACGACCCCTCCGGCGAATATTTTCAAACCTCGGAACAGCTCGAGGAATATCTCCAGTACAGCTACTGCATAAAGTGCGGCTGCTGCATGGCCGCCTGCCCGACGATGGCTTCCGACCGGGAATACTTGGGCCCGATGCCTCTGGCGCAGGCGCAGCGTTACAACTCCGACACCAGGGATGGCGCCAAGAAGGCGCGGCTGAAGGCAACTGGAGGCGCCTCCGGTGCGTTCCGCTGCCACTACGCCGGAGAGTGTTCAAGGGCTTGCCCCAAAGGCGTTGATCCCGCCAAGGCGATCCAGCACCTGAAGCGCCAGCTCGTTCTCGATTACCTGCACCTGGCCAAAGAGAAAACGCCGTGCGCGAAGCAGCACGGCCCTGGAAAGGGGACCAGAGACCCAAAGATTCCCGACGCCCCGGCCAAGACCGTGGGCGCATAGAAACCAGAGAGCCCGGCCCTCAAAGTGAAGGCCCTGGCTATGAGGGGCGGCGAAGTTCATCGCCGCCCCTTAGCATTTCGGCCCCTAATCCCCGGATTGAACCGCAACGGCGCCCCCAATTGTTGATGAGCACGTCGTTCATCTGTGGCGGCAACGCGGTGTCGGGGTATCTGGGCATAGGCGTGTCGGCGTCAAGGGCAGGCTGCTAGTGGGGAAAAGTATGAAGAGTTAGG
>JAEMPZ010000066.1 GCA_022759065.1 Acidobacteriota bacterium
CACAGGCTTCATTATAACACGAATTCTCTCGCTTGTCTTTAACTTGCGCGTTTTGGCGTTTGCCTCTATAATCACCGGGATGGACGGAGTCCTGCTTCTCGGCGACGGAACCGTTTTTCCCGGAAAGGGTTTTGGATACGCCGGCACGGCGTTGGGCGAAGCGGTTTTTACGACTTCCATGGTCGGCTACCAGGAGATTTTGACCGACCCTTCCTACGCCGGCCAGATAGTCGCCATGACCTTCCCCCACATAGGCAACTATGGCGTAAACCCGGAAGACGTCGAGAGTCACGCGCCCGCGCTTTCGGGCTTCGTGGTCCACGAGCTCTCCATGGCGCCCTCCAACTGGCGCGCCCATGGCAACCTTCAGGATTACCTTCGCCTTCACCGGGTCGTGGGGCTTTCCGGCGTGGACACAAGGGCTCTCTGCCGCCATTGCCGAAGCCGTGGCACCCCGAGGGCGGTCATAAGCAACGATGGGACGCCGCTCCCCAAGCTGATGGAACTTCTTCGTGCATTTCCAGGGATTGACGGAGAGGATCTTGCGGGGCGGGTCACTTCGAGCGATATTCACCCCTTTACGGCACGAATCACCGGCCCGGCCGGGTTCGTCGAGTCGCTTCGCCCGGCGCGCGTCCCCCAAAGGCGGTTCAAAGTGGCCGCTCTTGATTTTGGGCTGAAAGAAAACATCCTCAAGAACCTTACCGCGCGAAACTGCGAGGTGACGGTTGTGCCGGCTTACACGCCGCTGGTTGAAATCCTCGCTCTTCGGCCGGAAGGACTTTTTTTGAGCAACGGCCCCGGCAATCCCGAAATGGCAAAGGCCGCGCTGCCCGTCATACGAGGGTTGGCGGAGCGCATACCGACGTTCGGCATCTGTTTCGGCCATCAATTACTCGCACTGGCCTTCAACGGGCGGACATACAAGCTGCCCTTCGGCCACCGCGGAGCCAATCACCCAGTCAGAAACCTGAAGACTGGCAGAGTGGAAATCACCTCGCACAATCATGGCTTCTCTGTTGACGCGGCGAAACTTCCCGAAGGCTTCGAGGCCACCCACGTGAACCTCAACGACCATACCCTTGAAGGAATGCGTCATAAGAATCTGCCGGTTTTCTCGGTCCAGTACCACCCCGAATCGAGCCCCGGCCCGCACGATTCCCTCTACCTCTTCGATGATTTCATCACCATGATGGAGAACTTTCACCGATGACGGCACGATTGGATGCTCCGCAATCCGTTCTCGTGATCGGCTCCGGGCCGATCGTCATCGGCCAGGCCTGCGAGTTCGACTACTCTGGCGTCCAGGCGCTAAAGGCTTTAAAGGAAGAGGGCATCAGGACCATCCTCGTCAACAACAACCCCGCCACTATCATGACCGACCCCGGCCTCTGCGACGCGACATACCTCGAACCGATCGAAGCCTGGGCCTTGGAAGCCATCATCGAGAAGGAGCGGCCGGAGGCCCTCCTGCCGACCGTGGGCGGCCAGACCGCTCTCAACGCCGCGATGCTTCTTCACCGTGACGGCGTGCTCGAACGATACGGCTGCCGCCTCATCGGCGCAAGCGCCAAGGCCATCCGCGCCGCCGAGGACAGGGAAGTGTTCCGCAATATCCTCGCCAAAGAGGGAATGGAGACTTCGCGCTCCTTCGTCGCCAGAAGCGTCGAGGAGGGGTTGGCCAGGGTAGGCGAAGTGGGTTTCCCCGCGATCCTTCGTCCCTCTTTCACGCTGGGCGGCCAGGGCGGAGGCATCGCGGCGAATCTTGGCGAATTCAAATCGCTCCTAGAGTACGGCCTCTCTCTCAGCCCGGCCAAAAGCGTGCTCGTCGAGGAGTCGCTAATCGGCTGGAAGGAGTTTGAGCTGGAGGTGATAAGGGACCGGGCCGACAACGTCGTCGTCATCTGCTCGATCGAAAACCTCGACCCGATGGGGGTTCACACGGGAGATTCCATAACGGTGGCGCCGGCCCAGACGCTCTCCGACAAGGAGTACCAGTGGATGCGCGACTGGGCGAAGCGGGTGATCAGAGCCGTTGGCGTGGAGACGGGCGGATCGAACATCCAGTTCGCCTTGCACCCCAGAACTGGCCGGATGGTGGTCATCGAGATGAACCCCCGCGTCTCGCGTTCCTCTGCGCTCGCCAGCAAGGCCACCGGTTACCCGATCGCGAGGGTGGCGACGCAACTGGCGCTTGGCTACACGCTCGACGAACTGCCGAACCTGATCACGCGCACTACTCCCGCCGCCTTTGAGCCGGCGCTTGATTACGTCGTGGTCAAGATCCCGCGTTGGTCATTCGACAAGTTTCGCGAAACCGACCCGACGCTAAGCACCCACATGAAATCGATCGGCGAAGTGATGGCGATAGGCCGCACCTTCAAGGAGTCGCTGCAGAAGGCGCTTCGCTCCGTTGAAATAGGCCGCTACGGGCTCCTGGACGGAGTGCCTCCGGTCGAGAGCCGGGAAGCGCTTGTGAAAAAACTGTCCATTCCAAATTGGGAAAGGGTCTTCTACACGGCGCTCGCTTTCCAGCACGGCCTTTCCGTCGAGGAGGTATCCGAGCTTTCGGGCATGGACCCATGGTTTCTCTCCCAGATGGCGCAACTTGTTGAAACGGAAAACCGCCTGCGCTTCTTCGGCGCGAAGAGCTGTCCCGGCACGCTCTTGAGGCGAGCCAAGGAGGAGGGTTTCGCCGACAGGCGGCTTTGCAAAATATGGGACGTCCCCGAAAGCGTCGTCCGCGATAAGCGCGAAGAGTCAGGAGCAAAGCCAGTTTACCTCGGCGTTGACACCTGCGCGGCGGAATTTGAAGCCCAAACGCCCTATTTTTACTCCTCATACGCCGGGCTCAACGAAAGCGCGCCGCTTCAGGGGCGCAAGGTCGTGGTCGTAGGTTCCGGCCCCAACCGCGTGGGCCAGGGAATCGAGTTCGACTACTGCTGCTGCCAGGCGGTTTTCGGATTGAAGGACGAAGGTTTCGAAACGGTGATGGTGAACTGCAACCCCGAAACCGTCTCGACCGACTTCGATACCGCGTCAAAACTCTATTTCGAGCCGGTGACGCTCGAAGACGTCAAGGCGATTTTGGACCTTGAGAAACCGGATGGCGTCATTCTCACCTTTGGCGGGCAGACGCCGCTGAAACTTGCGAACGAGTTGCACCGCCTCGGCTATCCGCTCATCGGGACTCCCCCGGCGGCAATCCACCGCGCCGAGGACCGCGAGCAATTCGGCGCGCTCTGCCTGGCGCTCGGCCTTCGAGCCCCCAAGGGCGCGACGGCCCACACGCTCGAAGAAGCGCGCGAGCGCGCCGCGGAACTCGGCTTCCCGCTGATGGTGCGTCCAAGCTATGTGTTGGGCGGGCAGGGCATGGCCCTTCTCACCAAGGAGGACCACCTCGACCAGTACCTTGCCGAAGGCGTCGCCGTAAGCGAGGACCACCCGCTTCTTCTCGACACGTTTTTGCAGGACGCCGTGGAGCTTGACGTGGACGCTCTTTGCGACGGCGTGGAGGTGGTGCTTGCCGGCATTCTCGAACACGTCGAGAAAGCGGGCATCCACTCGGGAGATTCATCCCAGGTCTATCCCCCGCAAACCGTCCCGCGGGAAGTGCTCGATGAAGCCGCACAGGTCACAAGGCGCGTTGCCTTGGAACTCGGCATCGTGGGAATGCTCAACCTTCAGTTCGCTTACAACAAGGACGGCCTCTTCGTCCTCGAAGTGAACCCCCGCGTGTCGCGCACCGTTCCCTTTCTTTCAAAGGCGCGAAAGATTCCGTTTGCAAGGCTGGCGGCCCGCATCATGACGGGACGGCTGATCAAGGAACTGCCGGAGCTTCAAGGGCTCGAAGCAGTTCCAAAGAAGCCCGAGCAGCTTTTCGTGAAGGCCAGCGTCTTTCCCTTCGCGCGCCTTCTTGGAGAAGACCCGGTGCTTGGGCCTGAGATGAAATCCACTGGGGAAGTGATGGGGCGGGCCGGGAGCTTCGGCCAGGCATTCGCCAAGGCGCTTTCCGGAGCAGGACTGCCGCTGCCCGAGGGCGGCGCCGTCTTTCTCTCCTTGAGGGACGCCGACAAGGCCGGCGCCGTAAAGCTCGCCGAAGGCTTCGCCGAACTGGGTTTCGCGCTCGTGGCCACGCATGGGACAAGGGCGTTCCTTGAAAAGGCGGGCGTCTTCGCCGGCGCCGTGAACAAAGTAGGCGAAGGCAAGCCCGACGCCGCCGGCCTCTTGAAGGCCGGCACGCTGAAGCTTGTCATCAACACTCCAATGGGACGAAAGAGCCAGCGAGACGAGGCCAACATCCGCTGCCAGGCAATTGCCCTCAAGGTGCCCTGCATAACCACTCTCGAAGGAGCCTACGCCGCCTTGGAAGGCATCCGCGCCCTAAAAAATGGCACGCTGGACGTCAAACCCATACAGGAGTGGACCGCCGGATGACCGGCAACGGCGTAAGTTTGTGGTATCATATCGCCCCTGGAGGAGGTTTTTCGTGGGACAGAACGTGGTGCCCGTCTCCATCGCCATGCGGCACAAGCTCTTGTACAATCGCCCGGCTCCGGCCGATGAGCTCTCGCGCATCGGTGACCAGCTCCAGCAGGCGGGGCTCCTCCACGACGCGCTCGAGTTTTATGCGGGGGCGAAGGCAAAGGACCGGCTGGAGATGATCATCTCCAAGGCGATCAGCGAGGCCGACCTGATCCTCTACCTGAACGCCGAAAAAGCCCTGGGCCGGGAACCCCAAAAGGAGCTGCTCGAGAAGTTGAAGGATTCAGCTTTGCGCCTCCAGAAAGATTCCATCGCAAGGAGGATTGACCTCCTCCTCGTCCCAAAAGGCAAATGATACGGGCAAAAAATAACCATGCACCCCCAAACAACAGGAGCTGGCTTGTCCCCGGCCATAAGGCCGCGGGCGCTATCGATTCCAAGGACCGAAATTCCGCGATGGAAATGGGGTGCCTTCGGCGACGGTTGTGCTGCATGGGA
>JAEMPZ010000098.1 GCA_022759065.1 Acidobacteriota bacterium
TGGGGAGCCATCGAGCCGAAGGCGAAGAGGGCACCCAAGGGTGGGGGTCCCTCCGACTGGCTTTGCCAGCGGAGGGGGAGGGAATGGCCCTCCCTCTTAATCAATAACTTCTTTTCTTTCGGCGTGGCACAACCGTCGCCGAAGGCACCCCACTTCCATCGCGGAATTTCGGGGGGCAAGACAGGAGTCAGGAGTGAGACGACAGTCGGACGCCAGGGCCATGGACTCGGCCGATGGGATAGTGATACAAAGGCCGAGGGAGGCGTGGCGATGCGCTACAACCCATGGAGAGGCCTTTATGGCCTGCGCCGGGAGGTCTGGTACATCTTCGCCACCATGCTGATTAACAGGCTGGGCACCATGGCGCTGCCCTTTCTGGTTCTATACCTGACGCGAAGCATGGGTTTTACGGCGGAAAAGGCGAGCCTGGCGGTGGCGGTGTACGGCGCCGTTGCTCTCGTCGTCTCTCCGCTGTCAGGCAGGCTCTGCGACAAAGTGGGAGCGCTCAGGGTCATGAAGGTTTCCCTCATTTCCTCCGGGGTGGTGCTGCTTCTTTTTCCGTTGGCCAGAGGCTACTTGGCGGTGCTCGCGGCCATCGCCCTGTGGGCCGTCACCAACGAGGCTTTCCGGCCGGCGAACATGGCCCTCCTGACTCACCTGGCGACGCCGGAACAGCGCAAGCCGGCTTTCGCGCTCAACCGGCTTGCCGTCAACATGGGCATGAGCGTCGGGCCGGCCGTCGGCGGCTTTCTCGCCATGATCTCTTTCCACTCGCTGTTCTGGGTGAACGGCGCAACGTCAATCCTGGCGGGAGCCCTGCTCTCCTTCCTCACCTGGCGCCAGCCCGAGGGCGCCGGAAACGTCCAGGGAGGCGAATCACCTGGATCGCCCGGGCGCCCAAGGAGCCTCAGCGGCTTTGCCAACGGGCGCTTCATTTTCTTCCTGCTGGCGCTCATGCCTGCCGTGCTCGTCTTCTTCCAGTTGAATGCCGCATTCCCGCTTTACCTGGTAAGGAACCTCAAGCTGCCGGAATCCGCCTTCGGTTTCGTCTTCACCTTGAACACGATCATCATCGTGCTGATAGAGATACCACTCAACACGGCGATGGCTCACTGGCCGCATCGGTGGGCGCTGGCTTTGGGAACGCTTCTGACCGGGATCGGCTTCGGCGCAGTGGCCTTCGCGGCCAGCTTCTGGGGCGTCGCAGCAACGGTCGTGATTTGGACATTCGGCGAGATGATCACCTTTCCGGGAAGCTCGGCCGCCGTGGCCGACATGTCCCCGCCCGACCGGCGGGGCGAATACATGGGCCTCTACACCATGTCCTTTGGGGTCGCCTTCGCCGTGGGGCCGTGGCTGGGGACGCTTGTTCTAACACACTTCGGCTCTGGAGCGTTGTGGGCCGGCGCCTTCGCCATGGGCTGCCTCTCCGCCCTCCTCATGACCCAGGTCCGCGTCCATCCCGCGCAATGCGAGGGCTAGCAAACACCGGGGGCGGCGCGGGATTCGTGATTGGAGACTAGTGGTTTGCCATTCGTAAGAGATTCGCGGGAGGGCGCGCAAAACCTTGGATGCCTTCTCACTTTCTCACTCTCTAACCTTCTCACTTTCTCACTCCCCAACCTTCTCGCATTTCTACAGCCTTCAGTCTGAGAAAATGTAGTGGATTTGTTGATAGGTTGATGGGTTGATTGGGGCAACAATAGCGCTTGGCCTTCCTCCGTGCCCGCCGATTCGCAAGCTACCGCAGGCTCAATTCAACGATGGGCGCAATCTTTGCCTTCATCCATCATCCTTCATCTTTCATCTGCCCTTTGTGCCTTCGTGGTGGATATTCATTCATACCGCAGCGCTTCGATGGGGTCGAGCTTGGCGGCACGCATGGCCGGGTAGAGGCCCGAAAGGACGCCGACGGCAAGAGAAACGCCGAAAGCTAGGATGACGGAGAAGGCGGTGACGACGGTCGGCCATTCGGCATAGAACGCTACTATCTTGGCAATGGCGACGCCCATGACCATGCCTGAAAGTCCTCCCAGCAGGCTTATGGCGGCGGCTTCGCTGACGAACTGGAGAGCTATATCGCGCCCCTTGGCGCCAACCGCGAGTCTTATGCCGATCTCGCGCGTCCTTTCAAGCACGGAGGCGAGCATGATGTTCATGATGCCGATGCCTCCCACCAGAAGGGAGATGCCGGCGATGCATCCCATCACGATGGAAAAGAGCCGCTGCGTGCGGCGGCTCTGCTCCAGAAGCGCTTCGGGGACGATGATTTCGTAGTCATCGACGCCGCCGTGGAGGCGCTCTACCAGTCCCCTCATTGCCAGCGCGGCCTTTTGGGGGGAAGCGTCCTTGGCGAGACGCAGCACCACTTCGTCCACCGGCGATTTCAATGGGTCGCGGTCAAACTTTCGCAAGGCTGTCGTTTCAGGGATGTCAATCTCCCTGGCCAGCGAGCCGACCTGGACGCCCTGAGTAAAGCTTCCCTCCTGCTGCGCAGAGAAGACTCCCACCACTTCGAGCCAAACGTCGTTTACCTTGAGGTCCTGCCCGAGCACAGGGCCGAAGCCGAACAGTGCCTTTCTCGCCTCCTGCCCGATGACGCAGACCTGGGCGCTCTCCTTTTCGTCCTTCGCGTCAATGTAACGGCCTTCGGCGAGCTTCATGCCGAAAAGCTCCTTCTGCCGGAAAGAGACGCCGTACACCTGGCACTCGGCCGAACCACCGGCGGCCAGAACCTTGTAAGGCTCAATCTTGACGACGGGCGCCACGAGTTCAACCTGGGGAAGAGCCTGCGCGATAGCCTCGCCGTCGCGCAACGAGACGCCCGGGGATTTCTTCCGCATCTCATCCAGCTCTTCCTTCTTGAATTCCTTGGCCTTCAGAAGAACGTTGCGCAGGCCGAGGCGCTCGATCATCGCCATGGCTTGCCTTTCGGCGCCGGCGCCGATGGCCAGCATCGCGATGACCGCCCCCACGCCGAAGAGCATTCCTAGCATTGAGAGAATTGAGCGGAGCCTATGGGACGACAAGCTGCCGTAGGCGCTTTTGAAAGCGTCGAGAGGGTTCATGGCGCGCCTCCAACAGAAGGGCCAGCCCTATTTGAAGCCTCCGCATCGGCGGCCTTTGCCGTGGCGGGGTCAACGAGCGCCACCACATCCGAGGCTTCAAGGCCTTCCTTCACGACGACTCTCCCGGGCGCGCCCTGTCCAAGCGTGACAGGAACGGGCTTGAAGCTGCCCATGATCCCCTTCTTGTAAACGACGGCGTGCCCGTCACGCTGAAAAACCGCCTGCCTTGGAACCACAAGAACGTCCTTCAGGTCGGCGATCAGGATCACCGCTTGGATGCGCTGGCCCGGGACGAGGGAATCAGGAACCTTGCCCACGAACTTCAGCGTCGCTCCGAAATATTGGACGGGGACGCTTGGGAACCTTGGCCTGGCGAGCGTGTCAACCATCGAGACGACGGCGGCGACGGGCGCGCCGTAATAGCCGAAGGGCTCCGCCTCGGCGCGCTGGCCTACGGCAAGGCCGCCCGCGTCGGCTTCAAGGACATACACTTCGGCCTGAAGCCCTCCCGGCTTTGGAATCTCGGCCAGCTTTTGCCCGGGCCAGACTACCTTGCCCGGCCTGGGCAGCTCCTGGCGCCAGTCACGCTGAAGTATTACCACGCCGTCGTGAGGCGCCCTGACTTCACAGGCGTTGTAAGAAGCCTCGGCCCTTTTTACGTCGCGATCCGCCTTTTGAGCTTCTATCGCGTAAAGGTCTATCTCGGTTCGGGCCAGCGTCCCCTTGGCCTTCTTCATTTCCTGCGCATAGTCGGCGCGGCTTTGCGCCAACTCCGTGTCCATTAGAGAAGTCGCTATCTCGAAGCGGGAGAAGATATGCTCATCCTTGGTTTGGAAAGCCTTTGCGTGGGCCATGTCCCTTTTCGCCATTGAGGCGTCAAGGTCAAGGCCGACGTTCACGGACTGGCTCTGCGCCTTCGCTTTGGCTATCTTGTCTTTGGCCATCGCCTCGTCGGCTTGGCCGTCTCTGAGCCCCTTCTCAAAGTCCGTAGGATCAAAGCGGGCGATTAGATCGCCCTTCCTGACAAACGTTCCGTCATCAACGATCCACGCTATGGTCATAGACGCGCCCGCCGAGATCGGCGTGGAAACGGGCGTGGAGTCAATCGCTTTCAAGACGCCGTCGGCTCGCACTCTAACTTGAAACGGCTGGCTGGACACCTTCAGGACCGGGACTTCCGGCCCCCGCAGCGCCAAGAGGGCCGCGCCAAGAACGAGAGCCAGCAGGGCGGCCGCGATGGCGGTGAGGGCCGTTGCCTTCGCTCGCTTCATGGCTTGGCCCCCGGCTCAGCCCCGCGGCGCGCGACCACGTCGCCTTCGCGAAGCCCCGCAAGAACCTGGACCATCTCTTTGCCGCGCTCTCCGAGCTTGATCTTGACGGTTCTCCAACCCCAGAACGATTTCACGCGCGCCGTCGCGCCAGCGGGCGTTTCGGTGACAGCGTCGGGAGGGATCAACAGGGCGTCGCCCAACAACCCGGCCTCGATGAACCCGGTAAACCTCATTCCCGGCATCATCCGCCTTGGATCGGTCTCATCCAGCTTGACCTCGACTTTGACGACCTTGAGGGGATTGGCCGGCGACTTGGCCTCCAGCGCCTGGCCCACCGAGCGCACCGTGCCGGAGAGCTCCTCGTCCGGGTGGGCATCTAGCCGAAGGCGAGCCCTTTCGCCTATGGCCAGCAGGCTGATGTCCGACTCGTCAACCTGCCCTTCGCCGCTCATCCTGTCCAGATTTGCCACCTCGAGGACTTTTTCTCCAACCCAGCATTCGTCCCCGATCTGCTTCTTCTGCTGGGTATCCTCGCTGGTGATGTAGATTACCGTTCCGTCTCTTGGGATCAGGACGGTCATGCGCTCCATCGCGGCGCGAATTTCCGCCAACCGCGCC
>JAEMPZ010000029.1 GCA_022759065.1 Acidobacteriota bacterium
GGGGTGGGGCGTGGGCGGGCGCGGCGGGGGTGGCCGGGGGGAGGGGAGCCGGTGAGTGGAACTGCTGCGGCAACATGAATGGCTGTATAGGCGGCGACGGCTTGGCCAGCTTCAGGCGGGCCCCTCCGATTTCCAGATCGAGCTCGTGCAGGCCGCTCTTGTCCAGCATAGTGATTAGTTTCTGGATGTCCTCTAAGGTCAAGGGCTCCTCCTTTACCGCTTTCTTAGCGTTCGGCGCCATGCGTCCCCCTTCACGTCAATGTTTATACCACAAATTATTTTCCATCGCCACCAGCCAGTGGCGAAAGGTTGCCTCTTAACATGGCCAAAAGGTCATCTTCCCCGAGCACAGGAATGCCAAGCGAGCGGGCCTTGGCCAGCTTGCTTCCTGCGTCGCTCCCGGCGACTACAAAGGAGGTCTTGGCGCTGACGCTGCCAGACACCTTTGCGCCAAGAGCTTCGAGCCGTTTTGTAGCCTCGGGCCTGGTCATTGAGGCCAGCGTTCCGGTCAGGACAAACGAAAGGCCGGAAAGCGGGCCCCCGGAAGGCGCCGCTTCCCCCTCCATTTTCAGCCCCAGGGAGGCCAGTTCTTCAACCATTCTCCTGTTCTCATCCAGCTGGAGGAAGGCGCGTATCTCGGAGGCCACCTTCGGGCCGACCCCCTCGGCCGACTGAAGCTCCTCATCGCTCGCGGCCTGGAGAGCTTTGAGCGAAGGGAACCTCCTCGCAAGCGCTTTCGCCGTCTGTTCGCCAACCTGCCTTATGCCAAGCGCGTAGAGGACCTTTTCCCAAGGCTTTGCCTTGCTGGCTTCGATCTGGGCGGCAAGGTTGGACGCCGACTTGTCGCCCATGCGCTCTAGAGAAGCCAGTTCCGCCTTGCTCAACTTATAGAGGCCTGGCAGCGATAGGACCTTGCCCGACTCGACGAGTTGCTCAACGAGAGCGGGGCCAAGCCCGGCTATGTCCATCGCGTCCCTGGAGGCGAAGTGGCGAAGGCCCTCCTTTATCTGAGCCTTGCACGATTTGTTGGAACAGCGCCAGATTGCTTCCCCCTCCGGGCGGTGAAGCTCGCCGCCGCAGACTGGACAGGATGGCGGAAAGCGGAACGGACGGGCGCTGGTTGGCCGCTTGTCCACTCTTACGCTTACGAGATAGGGAATTACTCCTCCGGCTCTTTCAATCAAGACGGTGTCGCCCTCCCGGACGTCCTTTCGCCGCAACTCCTCCTCGTTGTGGAGGGAAACCCTTGAAACGACAACTCCACCGAGCCGCACCGGCTTGAGGTCAGCGACGGGAGTGACGGCGCCCGTCCGCCCCACCTGAAGCACTATCCTTTGGACCGTCGTTTCGGCTTGTTCCGGCGGAAACTTGAATGCGACAGCCCAGCGGGGGGATTTCGCCGTTGAGCCGGCCTTTTGCTGAAGCTGGAACGAATCGAGCTTGATGACGACGCCGTCGGCTTCGTATGGCAGCTCGTGGCGGCGAGCCGTCCACTCGCGGCAGTAGGCGAGCACCTCCTCCTTCGAGCGGCAAAGGCGCCGTCTAGGGTCAACCGGGAAGCCCCATTTAGCAAGCTGTTCAAGAACCTCGAACTGGGAAGTGGGAACAAATCCTGGACTGTAAAGAATCTGGTAGCAGAAGCAGGAGAGGGGGCGGCGCGCCGTTTCCTTCGGGTCAGTCTGCCGAAGGCTTCCCGCGGCGGCGTTGCGCGGATTGGCGAACACCGGGAGCCCATCCTCCTCGCGCGTGGCGTTGAATTCGAGGAAACCTTTGATGGGCATGTAAACCTCCCCGCGCACGACGAGTTCATGAAGCGGCGCGGAGACCTTTTGGGGGATGTCCCTGATCGTCCGCAGATTGGCGGTCACGTCCTCTCCGGTTGCGCCGTCGCCCCGCGTCGCGCCCTGCGAGAAGCCACCGTTTGTATAGGCGAGCGCGACGGAAAGGCCGTCGAGCTTGAGTTCGCAGGTGTAGGCGTGGCCGGTTCCGCCCAGCAACTTTTCAAGCCTTGCAAACCACTCTTCAAGGTCGTTTTCGTCGTAAGTGTTTTCAAGGCTCAAAAGTGGCGACTTGTGGCGGACCGGGGCGAACGCCTGGCTCGCTAAGCCGCCCACCTTGGATGTGGGGCTGTCGCTTTGAGCCAGATCGGGGAATTGCTCCTCTATGGCCCGAAGCTCATGCTCCAAAAGGTCGTAGTCGTAATCGCTGATTTCGGGCGCGTCAAGCTCGTAGTACAGCTTTCGGTGGCGCGAGATTTCTCCCCTCAGCCACGCTGCTCTTGATCTGGCCTCATCCTTTGTCATCGTTATTAGCCCGCGGCTCTTTTTTGAGCCTCATGACAAAAAGCGCCCCTTGGCCTTCGGATTCCTCCAAGGCCAGCGTGCCGCCGTGCGTTTCGGCGATGCGGCGCGCGATGGGCAGCCCCAGGCCGGTTCCGCCCGGCTTGTCCGTGAAAAAGATAACGAAAATCTTGTCTCGAAGCTCCTCGGGAACGCCCCGCCCGTGGTCGCGCACGGCTATTCTGGCGTAGCCGTTATCTTCCGTTGCTTCAACCTCGATCGCGCCCCCCTCCTTCTCGGCGTGGATGGCGTTCAGCAGAAGGTTCAATAGAGCTATCCTCAACATGCCGTCGTCGGCCATGATGGACAAATCGGGAGGGCAGGAAACCGTCAGCGCTATTCCCTTCTGGCGCGCCTCCTGGGCGACCAGCAGGCGCAGGTCTTCGAGAGTCTGGCCGAGCAAAACGGGGGCGAGCTTAGGCGTCATCGGCCTTGCGTAAACGAGAAAATCGTTGACCAGCCGTTCCAGGCGCTTGACCTCCTTCTGGACCGGCTGAAGGTACGAGATGGCTTGCGCTGGCGGCGCTCCCGAAGCAAGCTCCTCCTCGAGGAGCTGTAGGTTGACCTGAATGCTGTTCAACGGGTTCTTGATTTCGTGCGCCATGCCCGAGCTTAAAAGGCCGAGGTAGGAGAGCCGCTCGCGTTCCTGTGCCTCCGCTTCGAGGTGGCGCGTCATCCTTAACACGCGGATCACGTAGAGATAGGCCGCCACCAGCAAAAACAAGATCGCCCCGACGAGAATGAACATTTTCGTGACGAGCTCGTTCCGGAAGGCCTGCCCCTGCTTGGCCAGCACGTCCTGGCTAACGTTAAGCACGGCGCGCCCCATCTTGCCAGGCTCTATAGGGACTTCGACCTCGATGGGGATCTTGTTGCGCGTCTCGACGCGCGCCTGGCCGGGCTTCAAGTCGCTCTCGCCGTCTCCGCCCAAAAGCGCCCCGTGGCGGAAGATGTCCCCCTTCTGGACGAGCTGGCCTTTTTCGTCGTACAGCTCGAAGCTGTCGAAAAGTTTCTTCTCAACCAGAAAGTCATTGAGCCTCGTCGTGACGATCTTCTGCTGTTGGAAGCCTTTCACCGTTTGGGTGGCGGGGAGCTTCGAGAGCGAGGTTGCAAGCTCGGTCGAGTAGCGCTCTAGCATCCTGAAGACCTCTTTTTCGCCGAGGTCTTTCACAAGGATGTAGGCGCCCATGAAAAGGACCGACAAGAAGGTCGCCCCGAAAAGCAGCGTTGCCCCGGTGCGCTCGCGCTTGAAAGATGATTCGCGCGACTGCCGCGCCTCGCCGCTCGCCATGTTAGCGTTCGTCATTAAAACTCCGCCACTTGCCGCCGGTAGCCTTCCACGTTGCGCAAGAGTTCCTCCATGGAGTCCGAGCCGAATTTCTCAAGATAGGCCTCGCAGAGGCCGAGGGCCAAGAGCGCCTCGGCGATCACCGCGGCCGGGACGACCGCGCAAGTATCCGTCCGCTCCGCCTGGGCAAGGCCGGGCTTTTTCGTCAGAATGTCAACCGAAGGCAGCGGCTTTCGCAAGGTGGGCAACGGCTTCAACAGGACCGTGGCGCGAAGCTCCTCGCCGTTCGTGATTCCGCCCTCGAGACCGCCGGCGTGGTTGCTCTTGCGGTAAAAGCCGCGCTGGCTGTCATAAAAGATCGCGTCGTGCGCCTTTGAGCCCTCAAGCCGGTGGCTTTGAAGAATGTCCCCGAAGAGGACTCCCTTGGCCGATGGGATGGAAAGGAGCCATGCTCCAAGGCGGGCGTCGAGGCGGCGATCCCACTGGGCGTAGCTTCCAAGGCCCGGCACGATGCCTTGAGCCATGACCATGATTGATCCTCCCACCGTCTCGCCTTTTTTTCTCGCCGCTTCAATGGCTTTTCTGGCGCGGCCCGCGTTGTTCAGCATGGGAAGCTCCGGGTCAAGCCGCAAGGCCTCGCGAAATGAAGGAATTTTCGAGGATGAAGCATCTCCTACCGACAGGACGCACGAGGCGATGGAGACGCCCAACTCTTCGAGCAACCGCCTCGCTATGGCGCCAGCGGCCACCCGCGCCGCGGTTTCGCGGGCGCTGGCCCGCTCCAGGACATCCCTGGCATCGCCGCGGTTGTATTTTAGAACGCCCGGTAGATCGGCGTGGCCGGGGCGCGGCAGCGTCAACTCGCGGCCACGCGCTATCGCCCCCGCGGCCATGAACTGCTTCCAGTTGTCGAAGTCACGGTTGATGACGCGAAGGGCGATCGGGCTGCCGATGGTTTCGCCTCCGCGAATGCCCGAGAGAATCTCCGCCTGGTCCCGCTCGATCTTTTGCCTCGCGCCGCGGCCAAAGCCAAGCGAGCGCCTCGCGAGCTGCGCGTTTATAAAGGATGCGTCAATGGCAAGCCCTGCCGGGACCCCTTCAAGAATAGCAGTGAGCGCCGGCCCGTGCGATTCCCCGGCCGTAAGAAGCCGCATCACAACCTCCGGCCCTATGATACCACAGGAGAAAAGCCGCCAAGGCCGCGCGCGCGAAGCAAAGATATTCACCACAGAGAACGCAGAGGGCACAAAGGGCAGATGAGAGATGAGGGATGATAGATGAAAGAGCAGGAACGACGGCAGACGGCAGACGGCAGACGGTT
>JAEMPZ010000249.1:0-3087 GCA_022759065.1 Acidobacteriota bacterium
CCGATTCATACGTTCAAAGTCTCGCCATTATTACATCCATGATCGCGGAGAAAATTGTTTTGGACAGCAGTGATTCAACATTTAACATCTGCTACTTCCGCTTCAGCATCCACTCTTCCTTTGAAGCCAGTTCGAGGTCGTGCTCGGTCATGATTCGCACGAGTTCCGCAAACGTCACCTTTGGGCTCCATCCGAGCTTGGCCTTAGCTTTTGCCGGGTCGCCGATGAGCATGTCCACTTCGGCGGGGCGGAAGTAGCTGGGCTCGACGCAGACTCGCGCCACGCCTTTTTCATCAACGCCTTTTTCATCAACGCCTTCGCCCACCCACGTCAGCGGCACCCCGGCGCAAGCGAAGGCCTTTTCGCAGAACTCCCGCACGGTGTGGGTCTCGCCGGTGGCGACGACGTAATCGTCGGGCTCTTCGGCCTGGAGCATCCGCCACATCGCTTCAACAAACTCGGGAGCATAGCCCCAGTCGCGCTTCGCCGAGAGGTTCCCCAACAAGACCTTCTCCTGGAGCCCTTTGGCAATTCGCCCGGCGCTCCTGGTAATCTTGCGCGTCACGAAATTCTCCCCGCGTCTCGGGCTTTCGTGGTTGAAGAGGATTCCGTTGCAGGTGAACATCCCGTATGACTCGCGGTAATTCTTCGTTATCCAGAAGGCGTAAACCTTGGCGACGGCGTAGGGGCTGCGCGGATAGAAGGGCGTCTTCTCGGTCTGCGGCACCTCCAGCACCTTGCCGAACATTTCCGATGAGGATGCCTGGTAGAATCTCGCTGTGACTCCCGACTCCCGCATCGCGTCCAACAGGCGCGTCGCGCCGAGGCCGGCGATATCTCCAGTGTATTCGGGCATGTCGAAGGAGATTTTCACGTGCGACTGCGCCCCCAGGTTATAGACCTCGTCCGGCTTCACTTCGCGGAGGATCCGGCTCAGCGAGGAGCTGTCCCCTAGGTCGCCGTAAATGAGCTTCAAGTCCCCTTTTATTTTCCCCCCGTAGAGCCAATCGTGAAGGTGGTCAATGCGCTCGCGGTTGGACACGGACGAGCGCCGCACTAGCCCGTACACGTCGTATCCTTTTTGCAAGAGCAGTTCCGCCAGGTAAGACCCGTCTTGTCCGGTGATGCCGGTAATCAGCGCTTTCTTCATGGTCATTCCTTCCTTATTCTGGCCTAAGCTATGGCACGGGCGCCACGCCTGCCCGAGCGAAGCACGGCCCCCGCCTGGGCTTGAGCCGATTTAACCATCGTTCGCTAAAGTTTCTTCTGTTCCCCATTGCCTCCCGCGGCGTGATTGAAAAGGCGCATGGGCAGCAAGTGGCCGTAGTGGCGCAGAAGGATGAAGCCCACAAAACCGGCAACCATCAACGCGAATGAAGCGCGGTCGTTTTCCAGAAGGACGGCCACGAGCGCCATGAGGCAAAAAAACAGCCCCAAGCCGTATAAGACCAGCACCGCCTTCGCATGGCTGAGCCCCTGTTCAATCAACATGTGGTGAATGTGAGCGCGGTCGGCCCTGAACATCGCCAGAAGCGCGCTGGGCTTGCGCTCTTTCTCAACCACCACCTGGCGCACAAGCCGCCTCAGCATTGCGTTCAGAGTGTCAAAAACCGGAATGCCCACGATCAATATCGGGATCAGCAGCGCAAGCGCGGCCGTCCGTTTGTTTGATCCGACCACCGATAAAATGGCGAGCATATAACCCAAAAAAAGGCTCCCGCAGTCACCTAAAAATATGCGCGCGGGGTAGAAGTTGTACCGGAGAAAGCCCAGCAGCGCCCCGGCCAGCGCAGCGGTCGCCAAAAGGACCAGCGAGCGGCCTCCCGTCAAGAGCGTTACCATAAAAATGGTGGTGACCGAAATGAAAGCGATGCCCCCGGCCAGGCCATCGAGACCGTCAATCAGGTTGAAGGCGTTGGTCACCCCCACGATCCAGAACAGCGTAATAGGAACGGCCAGCCACCCAAGCTCAATCTTGCCGTCCAAGGGGTTGGTGATCGTCGTTACGCGCACCCCGCCGCCATAAATCGCGACGAGGCCGGCCACTGCCTGAACCGCAAACCTGCTTGCGACGCCGAGGCCAAAGATGTCGTCCACCAGCCCTAAAAGAAACACAAGCGTCGCCCCGGCCGCAATCGAACCCCAGAAGCGCGCGTCCTGAACCAGCCTGCTTCTAAGTTGAGGCTGCGCCAGAAGAGCCGCCCCGGCCGCCGAGACGAAGGCCGCGTAAATAGCCACGCCCCCGAGCCTCGGCATGGGATAGGCGTGGACCTTTCGTTCTCCCGGCTGGTCCATTGCGCCCCAAGAGGCGGACAGGCGAATAGCCAGAGGGGCCAGCGCCAAGGCCAACAGCAGAGAACCAGCGAATAGGACGAAAACCGGCAAAATGCCCACCATTGTTTATTATACTCCGCCGCGCCAATTTCGCCAGGACGAATGCCACGCGGCATGACTTGTTGCGGGGTGGCCGTTCTTCATGCCCATCAGCGATGGGCCGCCACAAAAGCCAACCCTGGCACCAGCGTTTCGGCCGACCGGAACCTGGCCTGCAATGCCGTCATTCCGGCGACCCCAAAAACCGCCACTTTCACCTTATCCAACCAATTCCTCCAATAGATCCGGTAAATTGACGGCCCATGAACCATCGGGGAGACGGTAGGACGAGTGCGTCCGGCAAAGCACGTACTTCCGCGCCACGCGGCCCTTCTCGGCTTCGGCCAGCTTCCTCAGCCCCGCCGTGTCTCCAGGATCGGGGTGTTCCTTCAACTTGCACTCAATGGCCGCGAGTTTGGCTCCTGCCATCTCGACAAGAAAATCAACCTCATGTCCACTGGCTGTTCGCCAATAGGAGACTGGACAAGAACGGCCCCGCGCCGCATAAAATCTCGTCAACTGTCCAAACACGTATGATTCCCAGAAGGCGCCGGCGTATGAAGATGACAAGAGTTCTTCCTCGGAACTAAAACCGGCGAGAAAAGCAGCCAGGCCCGTGTCGAGAAAAATGAGCTTGGGCGCCTTGGCCAACCGCTTTGTCCGGTTGCTAAAATATGGTTCAACCAGCGCGACGATTCCGGAGGCCTGCAGCAG
>JAEMPZ010000249.1:3187-4896 GCA_022759065.1 Acidobacteriota bacterium
TAAAAACCTGCCCGGCTTGCGGTTCTGGTCAATGCGGGCCTTGAGATGGCGAAGAAGCGAAGGGGCGTACTGAATCTCATCAATGATAAGAGGCTCAGGGTATTGCATAAGGAGCCTCTCGGGCGCGCTGCGGGCGGCTTCGGCGTTGCCTGGGAAATCGAGCGCCAGGTAGGATGCGCCCGGGAAAAGATGCCGCAGAAGCGAGGTTTTCCCCACCTGCCTTGCTCCCGTAACTAGCAGGGCCGGAAACTGCCTCGCCATTCGCTTGACAAGTGGTTCGTAATCTCTTGCTATCCACATGCAGATAATATGCACTATGATTGCAAAATTGTCAAGCCTTGGCGGCCGCATCCGTGGCGGCCGGCGTTTCGGCCGACCGGAACCGGCCGCTACAGCACGGCAACCGGGATGGAAACAATGCCATCCTCAATCGGGAGCGTATCCTTGGCCAGGCAGATGATGCCTCCCGCCCTAGTGGGTGTTGCCCGCCCCGCCAGCGTGTGGAAGGTCCGAACGTCATCTCGCCCCGGCGACGCCGTCTTCTTGCATTCCAGCGGGTAGAGCGTGCCGTCGCGAACGATTAGCAGGTCAATTTCCCTCTTGTCCTTGTCTCGGTAGTAATAGAATGGGGGAACCAAGCCATGGTGCAGATAGCTCTTCAGGAGTTCGGCAACAATCCATGTTTCCAAAATCTGCCCCGACATTGCGCCGGCTTCGAGCGTCTTGGGCGTGGACCATTCGGTCAGATACGCGCAGAGGCCCGTATCCAGAAAGTAGAGTTTTGGCGCTTTCACCAGCCGTTTGGTCACATTGCTGTGCCAAGGGGGAAGAAGCCAAACTATGCCGGACGCCTCCAGGACGGAAAGCCACTTCTTGGCCGTGTTGGGGGCCACATCCGCATCCCTGGCCAGCTCGGCGACATTGACCAACTGCCCCGTGCGGGCCGCCGCGGCCTTCAAAAAGCGGAGAAAGGCCATTTGGTCCCCTACCTCGGCGAGGCCCCTCACATCGCGCTGGAGGTAGGTCTGAAGGTACGAACCATAAAAGAGATCCCTGTCCGTGTCAGCGTTCAGGGCGACGGCTGGAAAAGACCCGCGCCAGATCAACCGGTAAAGATCGGGCAAGGTGAGCGCGTCAGATTCCCTCGCCAGCTTTGCGACGCGCGCGGGCACCGGAAGAAACGGCTTGTCGCCGGCATGGCCCGTCATCTCACGCCGCGAAAGCCCAAGCAAACGCAGAACCGCGACTCGGCCGGCGAGCGACTCCGAAACGCCCTTCATCAGATGAAACTGCTGCGAACCGGAAATCCAGAACAAGCCGGGCCGCCGCCCGCTATCCGCCTCCATCTTGATGTAGGGCAGCAACTCGGGGGCGTACTGGATTTCGTCTATCAGCAGAGGCGGGCGAAACCGCTGAAAGAAAAGCGCGGGATCGCCCCTGGCCAGGGCCAAAAGCCGCGGGTCATCGAGGGACACATAGGTTCGCCCCGGCCCGCTCATCTGCCGAAGCAGCGTCGTCTTTCCCACCTGGCGCGCGCCGGTGACCAACACGACGGGGAATTGCCGCGACGCCTTGGCCAAATGGCCGCCCAGGGTTCGCTCGGTATACACGCCAGTTACCCTTCGTCCATAATGCACCATGTCTGCATATTAGCCGATAAGCGTGCAGCTGTCAACCACCGGCCGCATCCTTGCTGCCGTCATTCCGGC
>JAEMPZ010000255.1 GCA_022759065.1 Acidobacteriota bacterium
GCCTCCAGAAAAGAATTCCGGCTGCGATCTCCAAGAAATACCAGCGGCGGTGCATTCCCTCGCGCAGAGTATTCCGAGGGCTATTGAATAGAGCTTCGCCTCGGCGGTGTCGCTACGGCTTGGGATCAAAACAGGCGCCGTGGCTCCCATTATCACGTGCGCGAGGCTAAACCTTGCCCAGTAGGTCGTGCTCTTGGCCAGCAGGTTGGCGCTGACAATATCCGGGCAAAGAAGGATGTCGGCAAGGCCCGCCACCGGCCCCTTGTGGCCCTTCTTCGCCACCGCCTCCTCGGAAATGGAAAGGTCCAGGCTCAAGGGCCCTTCAACGTCGCAGTCGCCAAGTTCACCCCTGGCGCCCATTTCCGCAAGGCTGGCCGCGTCCTCGCCAGGCGCGTGCCCTTTGACGACGCTCTCGACCATGCTCAGGCAGGAAACGCGCGGGCGGGCGAAACCGAGGAAGTGAAAAAGTTCCACGGCGTTGAGCAGAATCTCCTTTTTCGCGGCGAGGTCCGGCGCTATGTTGATGCCCCCGTCCGTAATGCATACAAGCCGCTTGCCCCCCTCCTTCGCCGGGTGTTCAAAAACGAAGGCGTCGCTCAGAAGCCTTCCAGAGCGAAGGCCGTTGTCCCTGTCCAAAACCGCCTTCATCAGCGCCGCCGTTTGCGTCTTGCCTTTCAGAAGGACCTGTCCCTCTCCCTCGCGGACCAGTTCCACGGCGCGCTTCAAAGCGGACGCCTCATCGGCGGCGTCGGCTATCTCCGCGTTTTGAAGCCGCTTCGGCATGGCGCGAATAGCCGGCCCTATGGCGCCTGGGTCGCCGACAAGAATGGATCGGCAAAGATGGTGTTCCTCGGCAAGGGCGAGCGCCTTCAGCGCGGCGCCGTCCTGGCCGCAGGCGACCACGACGGTAGCCTGCTTCCTGTTTTGCGCTGCTCTTAAAATGTCGTCGAGGCTACGCGGCGCGTCCATATGCGCTCCCCCTTCTGAAGGCCTCAAGGCAAGCTTCCTGCGCCTTCTTTTTGAACCTTTGGCGGATCGCCGCTTCCCAATTCTTGGCGCTGAGCCCTTTGATGGCGTTTGACAAAGCGCCCAATAGAATCACGTTCACCATTCTGGGATCGCCGAGCTCCTTCGCCAGCTCAAAGGCGTCAACCCACACGAGCTTCGGCGCCTTTGCCTCAAGTTTGGCGTCAATGTCAACCACGTAGCCCGCGTTCTTCTTGAGATTCTGCGTCAGCGGGGGAATCTCGTGCCTGGCCACGAAGGCCGTGCCGTCCGGGCGCAGGTAGTTCAGGTAGCGCAGCGCCTCCAGCTTCTCGAATGAAACCAGAAAATGGGCGCCTCCCACCGGGATCAGCGAGGACGGCACCTCTTCGCCGATGCGGACGTGCGTGTCAACGTTCCCCCCGCGCTGTGACATGCCGTGCACTTCGCTCATCTTAACGTCAAGGCCGGCATCCATCGCCGCTAGAGCTATGATTCGCCCGCTTGTCAGGATGCCCTGGCCGCCCACCCCTGAAAGCATTATGTTAGTGATCTCCATCTTATCCCTTCTTCCTTCACGCCGTAGCGTCTCACTGGCGAATATTTTTGGCTGAATCTCCGCCCACCCTTTGTGTCTTTCTTGCCTTCGTGGTGAGACCCATTCCTCTTTTTCCGCGCCTCGGCATCAAGCTTTTGGAATCGTGATCGCCTTCTCCTCGCAGACCTGCTCGCACACTCCGCAGCCGTTGCACATTTCCGGGTCAACCTCCGGGTAGCCATCATGTTCGTGGATCGCCATGCATCCGACTCTTATGCAGGCGCCGCAGCGGTTGCAAATGTCGGTCTTGACTTCGGCGGGCCTCCCTCGCGTCACCCTGTACTGAAGAATGCAGGGGGCCTTCGCGATGATGACGGAAACCTCGGGAGCCGCGAGTTCCTCCTCGATGGCCTTCCGAACCTCGTCCAGCTTGTAAGGGTCCACGACCCTGACGCGCTTTACGCCAAGCCCCTTGCAAACCATCGCGGTGTCGAGTTGCGGCGCGTCGTTTCCGCGAATGTCCTTGCCGGTGCCCGGGTTGGGTTGCCCGCCAGTCATCGCGGTAACGCTGTTGTCGAGGATCACGAGCGTCGCATCCGAGCGGTTCGCGAGCATGTCCAGAAGGCCGGGAATGCCGGAATGAAAAAAGGTGGAGTCGCCTATGACACCCACCGTCTTGCCCTTTTCCTTAGGGCCGCCGAAGCGCTGGAGCCCTTCGGCCATCCCGACCGAAGCCCCCATGCAAAGGCATGCGTCCATCGCCGCCAGCGGCTTCAGCGCGCCAAGCGTATAGCAACCGATGTCTCCCATCACGCGAAGGCGCATCTCCCTGAACAGATCGAACATGGCCCTGTGCCCGCACCCCGGGCACAAAGTCGGCGGACGAGGCGGAAGAGGAGCATCCGAAAGATCAACGGTGGCAACATGTTTCGGGGCGCCGAGGAGCATCTTCTCTACGACCGTAAGGTTCAGCTCCCCGGTGTAAGGACGCAAAGCCGAGCCCTTCACTTCGAGGCCGGCTGCCAGGAGCGCCTCCTCGATGAAGGGTTCCAGTTCCTCCACCACGAAAAGCTCGTCAACCGTTGCGGCGAAGGATTTTATCCGCTCGATCGGCAGCGGCCACGTAAGCCCGATCTTGAGAATCGAGGCATCAGGCATGGTTTCGCGGACATAACCGAAAGCCACGCCGGAAGTGACCACGCCAATCCTCGACTTGCCCTCGTATATGGGGTTCCATAGGCCGCTTTGGTTGCCGAACGCGCGCGCCGCCTGAAGGCGCTGCTCGACATCGTGGCGCCGTTCCCTCGCGTGGCTTGGCAAAAGGACGTACTTGGCGATGTTCTTCTTGAATCCCTTGCCCGAAACGGCCTGCTTCCCTCCGACGTTCACGACGCCGGTCTGGTGGGAAACGCGCGTCGTCATCCTCATAAGCACGGGCGAGTCGAACTGTTCGGAAAGGGAAAAGGCTTCGCGGGCCATCCAGCAAGCCTCGTCGGGATCGGCCGGCTCCACCATCAGGACCTTCGCGGCTTTCGCGAAGTAGCGGTTATCCTGCTCGTCCTGGCTGGAATGCATCGCCGGGTCATCGGCGGAAACAACGACCAGGCCTCCGTTCACGCCGGTGTAGGCCGCCGAGAAGAACGGGTCCGCGGCGACGTTCAAGCCCACGTGCTTCATCGTGCAAAGCGCGCGCTCGCCGGCAAGCATCGCGCCTATGGACACTTCAAGCCCCACCTTTTCGTTGGGCGCCCACTGGACGACCACCTCTTCGTGGGACGCCAAATGTTCAAGGATTTCGGTGCTTGGCGTTCCGGGGTAACCTGAACCGAAAGCCACCCCTGCTTCCCAAGCGCCCTGGGCAACGGCTTCGTTGCCGAGCATGAGCTTCTTCATCTATCTCCTCCACCATTTCCTCCAGGATATGCGATGGCCTTTTCCTCGCCGCGCAGAACGCGCAGCGCGCCAAAAGCCAGCGCCTCCATCTCGAATTCGCCGGGGAAGCGGAAAAACGGCCCCAAGAAGGCCACCTTCCCCGACACCAGGCCGCAGAAAAGATCTGAGTAAGCAAGGCCGCCCGTGACGACGACGCCGTCGAGGCTGCCTCCAATCGCCGCCGCCATCGCTCCTATTTCCTTCGCCACCTGGTAAGCCATCGCCTCGTAAACAAGCTTGGCCATCGCGTCGCCGGCGGCGATGCGCGCCTCGGCTTCCCGGGCATCCGGAGTGCCAAGGTAGGCCGTCAGGCCCCCCGTCCTCGTGGTCATCTTCTTCAACTCCGCCAACTGATGCTTGCCGGAAAAACAGAGCGCCATCAGCGGCTGGGTGGGCAGCGTGCCAGCCCGGGTAGGAGAGAATGGCCCGCCTGAATTGGCGTTGTTGCTGTCAAGGATTTTGCCGCCAACCATCGGAACTATCGAGAACCCGCCGCCGAGGTGGGCAACGACCCATCGGCTGTCGGAAAGCTTTTTGCCCACTCGCTCGCAAGCCTTGCGCGCGGCCGCGTGAAGGTTCAAGGCGTGCGACAAAGCCTGCCTCCGAATCTGCGGAAGGCCGGTCAATTTTGCCACCTCCGGCATTTCGTCAACGGCGACCGGGTCCACGACGAAAGCCGGGATGCCCCTTGGGGAGGCGACCGCGTCGGCGATGAGACAGCCAAGATTGGAGACGTGCTCGCCCTGAAAACCGGCCCTCGCGTCCTCTAGCATCAATGCGTTGACGGCCAGCGTCCCCGATGGGACTGGGCGCAATAGGCCGCCCCGTCCAACTACGGCGTCAAGTGGCGCTTCGCCGTGCTTGGCAAGAAAGGCGAGAGCCGCGGCCACGTGCCCCGGGAGTTGGTCAACCAGCCCGCCTGGCAGGCTTTCAACGGCGACGTCTTCCAACACCTCCCGTTCCTCGTTCCTGTATATCGCCAGCTTCGTGCCAGTGGAACCGGGATTGATCACCAGAATGCGAAACGGTTCGCTCATGCCTCTCTCTCCAAGACCGTAGAGTTTATAATTATTCGCAGCGAAAGCCAAACCATTGCCCCAGCCAAATGGTTGCAATGGGGCATACAACCCAGGCGTGGCCGCGTTCTCGCGTCAGGGCAAAGCCCGCACCGAGCTTGGGTGGAGGCCGTTTCCCGCCCTTCGAGTCCCAAACGCGCGAAGCCGAATTCACTTCGGCTGGAGCGCAACCTTTGCCAAGAGGAGTTCAGTGACCACGGCGAAGGCCGTGGGAGCGCCATCTCTCATCTTTATGCGAAGGAGATCTTCGAAGAAGGGGTGGGTGGGCAGCGAGGCCGAAGCCCTGGGCTAATCCGAGTTAGTGTCCCACCAGGGTTGGCAGGGGGTCTGGCCCCGCGAGGGCTCTTTGCGCGTTGCCCGCCCT
>JAEMPZ010000218.1 GCA_022759065.1 Acidobacteriota bacterium
GAGTTTTGAGTTAAAAAAATAACAGCACCACAACTCATAACTCTTAACTCTTAACTCATAACTCTTCACGCTTCCGCCTTCATACTTCAAACTTATATTTTCATCCCGGCGGCCAGCGGAACACCCGCCCGCCCATCAGGTGGAAGTGGAGGTGGAAGACGCTCTGGCCGGCCGGCTCCAGGCAGTTGGCGAGAAGCCTGAAGCCTTTCGCGTCGAGCCCGCGCTCTCGAGCAATCTTGGATGCCAGAACCATCAGCCTGCCCATCATCGGGCCGTCCGCTTCCGTTATATCGTTGAGCGTTGGGATGTGTTTTTTGGGGATGATGAGGATGTGCGTGGGCGCCTGCGGGGCGATGTCCTCGAAAGCGAAAAAATCGGCGTCCTCGTAAACCTTCTTGCTCGGGATCGCGCCGCTGGCTATCTTGCAAAAGAGACATTCCTGCATTGCATCCTCCTTCTATCTCTCCGCCTCGCGCGCCACCCCTTCAACGGAAGCGCTCTTCGTGGTGATCGTCTCAAGCCCGTGGGCGTGCGGGCCACGCTCCGCCCGCCTCAGGAGGAAAGCGAAGAGCAGGCCGAAGAAGCCGAGGCACGAGAATATCCACATCCCGGCGTGGTATCCAGACGGGTTGGCGGCGCTCGCGTTCCACGTGTCATTTGCCCAGCCGACGAGGACGTTGAAGCCGAAAAGCCCGACATTCTGTATCGCGGTCATAAGGCCGTAAGCGGTTCCTAGTTTTTTCTGCTCCACGATGTATGCCACGGAGGGCCACATGATGGCGGGGATGAGCGAGTAGGCGACGCCCATCATGGCCATCGGGATGAAGAGCGAAACCGAGCTGTAGCCCATCATGAGGTAGACCGGAACCAGCAGCAGCGAGCCGAACATCATGAAGAGGGAGCGCTTGGCGACCTTGTCCACCAACAGGCCGAAGAGCGGCGTGGCGATCATGGCGAAGAGCGTCAGCATCGCAAGGAGCTGTCCGCCCGATTCGCGCGTGGCGCCGTGGGCCTCCATGAAGAACTTCACCGCGAAGGTCTGGAACGGGAATATGGCCGAGTAGAAGGTGACGCATAGCGCCACCATGTACCAGAAGGAGGGGCTCATCTTGAAGAGGTCGCGCCAAATGACTTTGTCCGGCTCGCTCTCCTTCGCGAGAGCGTAATGGCTTTCGGCCCGGCGTTCGAGAAGGATGTATAGAACAGGCCCGGTGATGCAGAAGGTGGCGAAGGCGACCCCTATGAACAGCGGCCACTGCCACTTGTCGTAGGCGGAGCTGGCCCACGTCGGCGACATCTGAGCGGCGAAGGAGCCCATCCTCGCTATCAACAGGTTGATGCCGAAAGCGAAGGAAAGCTCTTTGCCACGGAACCATTTCGCCAGCGCCGTAGTAACGGCGACAATGAGCGACTCGGCACCGAGGCCGAACAAGAGCCGCCCGCAGATCATCACCCATGCGTTCGGCGTGGCGGCCGTCAGCGCCGCGCCCGCGAGGCAGAAGGAGCCGAAGAGCAGCGTGCCCTTGCGCGTCCCGATGCGGTCTATGATTACGCCGCCCACAAGCACCATTATGATGTTGGGGAAGCTGTAGATTCCGTTGAGAAGTCCGATTATCTTATCCGAGAAACCCAGTTGGGACTTCAGGACGTCCGCGAGCGGAGCTATGCAGTCGTAGGCGTAATAGTTTCCGAACATCGCCAGGCTGATTATGACAAGCACAAGCCAGCGGTAAAACTTCGGCGGTTCACTTTTTTGCTGGGCCATCTTCTCTTCCATCGAAGCTCCTTGGCGGCTCTTATCAGTGCAACCCCATAAGTAAAACCGGGGTAACTGGTGAAGAGTGAAGAGGTGAAGCGTGAAGCGTGAAGAGTTAAGAGTTAAGAGTTAGGAGTTAAGAGTTGTGGTGCTGTTATTTTCTTAACTCAAAACTCAAAACCCAAAACTCAAAACCTGTATTGTTCGCGTCACGTCTAACGCGCTTCACCCTTCACCCTTTACCCTTATTATCTTGCCGGCACCGCCTTGTAGCCGTAGGCGATGACGCCAGATTCGCCCGCTTCCTGAATCTTGCGGAATTCAATGGCGACCTCGAGGCCGATCTTGAGCCTTTCTGGCTCGCAGTCCGCTATCTGGCAGAGAATCCGCGAACCGTCCGAAAGCTCAACGATGCCCATGCAGTAGGGAGCCTCGTCGCCAAAACCGCGCGGCGCCGTGCGGATGACGGTGTGCGTGATGACCTTTCCCTCTTTAGGAAGGGTGTAGCCCTTGAATTTTCTCGATCCGCAAGCGCAGACGACGCGCGGCGGGAAGAAGACCTTGCCGCACTTCGCGCACTTTTGCGCCTCCATGCGGTAGCGCTGAGGGGTGTTTCTGCGAACGATCGCCGGGGTCAACATCACAGCACCTCCAGAATGTGAACGACGGCGCTGCCGCCGGAGCCGCCCATGTTCTGCGCGAGGGCGCGCCGCGCCTTCTTGAGCTGGCGCTTGCCCGCGTCGCCGCGAAGCTGCGTGACGATTTCGTGGATCTGCGCGATGCCGGTCGCGCCGACCGGGTGGCCCTTGGATTTCAGGCCGCCTGACGGGTTGACGGGGAACTTCCCGTCGCGAGCCGTCAGCCCTTCGCGCGTCGCTTTGCCGCCTTCGCCCTTTTTGACGATGCCCATCGCTTCAAGAACGCAGATTTCGGCGATGGTGAAGCAGTCGTGAACCTCGGCGAAGTCAATGTCCTGGGGTTTCACGCCGGCCATCTTGTAAGCCTTTGCCGCCGCTACCGCCGTGGAGTTGAGCCAGGTTATGTCGTCCCGCTGGTGCAGCGCGATCGTGTCAGTGGCGTGCGCTGAAGCCGCGATCTTGACGATCGGCTTCTTCTTCATCTTCTTGGCCATTTCAAGGGGACAGATGATGACGGCCGCCGCGCCGTCGGTGATCGGCGAGCAGTCGAGAATGTTCAACGGGTCGGCCACCTTCACTGAATTGATCACCTGCTCCACGGTGACTTTCATGTGGTACTGGGCGTGGGGATTCAAAAGCCCGTTGTCGTGGTTCTTGACGGCCACCTGGGCCAGGTCCTCCCGCTTCGTCCCGTACTTGTGCATGTGGGCGGTGGCGATCATGGCGTAGAGGCCGGGGAAAGTGACCCCGTGGAACGCCTCGTAATCCTGGTCCGCCGCCGTGGCCAGCGCGTAGGTCGCCTGGGCGCCGGAAACGTCGGTCATCTTCTCGACGCCGCCACAGAGAACGACGTCGTTCATTCCCGAAGCCACTTCCATAAGGCCAACCCTTAAGGCCAAGCCGCCGGAGGCGCAAGCCGATTCCACGCGCGTCGCGGCGATCGGCCCCTGGCCGAGATAGTCGGCCAAAAGCGAGCCGATGTGCTCCTGGCCCGCGAAAAGCCCGGGGCTCATGCAGCCCGCCACTAGAGAATCCACGTGGTCAACTCCGGCGTCATTTATGGCATCGAGCGCCGCTTTAACAAAAAGGTCCCTCAGGGAGTCGTTCCACAGCTCCCCGAAGTCCGTCATGCCGATTCCTATGATGGCTACGTCGCGCATGGCCTTAGTCCTCCACGTTCTTTCTGATCTTCCGCCGGAACTTCACGTAGGCGCCGTATTCCAGGTAGAAGGGGTTGGTGTCGAGATAGTCCCTTGTCTTCTTGGCCTTCCCCTGAACCTTCGGAAGCTCGTCGGTGCAGGTGAAGATGAAGGCGTCGGAACCGGCGCCGGAGCCGAAGGAACACATCAGGATCGAATCGCCCGGCTTCGCTTCGTCGAGTATGGCCGAGAGCCCGAGGGGCGAAGCGCCGGAGTAGGTATTACCGAGCGTCGGCACTAGAAGCCCGGTCTTCATCTGCTCGTCGCTGAAACCGAGGTCCTTGGCCATCTTCATCGGGAACTTCCCGTTGGGCTGATGGAAGACGGCGTACTTGAAGTCCTTCGGCTTGGCGCGCGCTTTCTTGAGAATGCCTTCAACGCCGCCCCTGACGTGTTTGAAGTAGGCCATGTCGCCGGTGAAGCGGCCACCGTGGCGCGGGTAGTGCATGTATTCGCGCCGCCAGAAGTCTGGCGTGTCGGTCATGAACGAATACTGGCACTCGACTTCGGCGACCACGTTTTTCAAGCCCATCAAGAAGGCCGCGCCGCCGGCCGCAGCCGAATATTCAAGCGCGTCGCCGGGCGCTCCCTGCGAAGTGTCCGCCCCAATGCCCATGGCGTATTCAACTTCACCCGACTTGACGAGGCCGTAAGCGAGGAACATTCCCTCCGACCCGGCCTTGCATGCGAATGAAAGGTCCGCGCAGTGGCAATCGTTGACCGCGCCGATGACCTCGGCCACCGCCGTGCCCGTGGGCTTGACGGCATAAGGGTGGGACTCGGAACCGACGTATATCGCTCCGACCTTCGCGCCGCTGACGCCAGCGCGCTTCATCGCGTTGCGCGCCGCCTCCACGGAAATGGTGATGACGTCCTGATCCGGCCCCGGAACGGACTTCTCGCGAAGCATGAGACCTTTTTTGAGACTGGGCGCGTCCGCCCCCCAGACCTTGGCGATCTCCTCCACCTTGATCCGGTAACGCGGAATGTACGCCCCGTACCCGACGATTCCTGCCATAGGGCTCCTCCTTAGTAACCAGGCGTGGTAGAACGGAAACACGGTGGCACCATTATCCACCTCCCCCTTTTATACCCTAACCCGCGTTTTGGCGCAAGAGGCGGGCGGAGGGGAAAACATTCTCACCACAAAGGACAATTTTGAATGTTAAATCACGCCTGTCCAAAATAGCTTTTACAGGGGCAGGGTGGGGTACGCATTCCGAAGCGAAGCAAGGAATGCGCGTCCCGGCGCCGTTGGGCGGCTGCGTTTGCACGCGCAAGCGCGCAGTAAGAAGGTGAG
>JAEMPZ010000244.1 GCA_022759065.1 Acidobacteriota bacterium
GGCTTCTCGTCGCGTAAAAGCGGCGTGAGCGTCCGCGCGCGGCGCAGCGCGGAATATGGCAATTCCACGAGGTAAATGTCCTGCGTGTTCTCCGCGCCGTCGAGAAGCAGGTTGCCGAACGGGTCAGCGACGTAAGAGCCTCCGGCGAAGGCCAAACCATCCTCATAGCCGACCCTGTTTACGTAGACCCAGTAGGTCGTCAGAAACTGGCTGAGCACTTGGCCGACCCGTTCCCATGTCTGCACTGAGGCCACCGGCCCTCCCCCCGCCCAGCCGCGGCCAGGGCTCCCCGAAAGGACCAGAAGCACCCGCGCGCCCTGAAGCGAGAGCAGGTAGGAGGACGAAAGGTGCCAGGCATCCTCGCAAATGAGTATCCCGATCTTTCCGAAACGGGTCGAGGCCACGTCAAACCGGTTCCCCGGCGCGAAATAGCGCCCCTCGTCGAACATCCCATAGGTCGGAAGGTAAACCTTTCGGTGGACGTGCGCCACCTCCCCGCCAGAGAGGTAGACGGCGGAGTTGTAAAAGAGAAAGTCCCTGCTCTGTTCGACCAGGCCCACGACGATGTCGCGCTCTTTGCTCTCCTTCAAGAGCGGCGCAAGAAAATGGTGATTGCGGATCGGCGCCCCAACCTCCGCCACCAGATCCTGCAAGAGATACCCCGTGAGCGAAAGCTCCGGGAAAACGACTATGTCCGCCGCTTTCGCCTCCGGCTTCGCCAGCCATTCAAGGTGCGCGTCCAGGTTCTTCGCGACGTTCCCAAGCGCCGGAGCCATCTGCACTAAAGCTATTTTCGGAGCCTCTTCCATAGCGCCTCCAAATGTAAATATAACACCAAAGGGGTTCGTGAGCCAATTAAAGCCTTCCATTTACGTCGTCGGTCTGGTATACTTCATTTTAGTTAAGGCCCCCTTTTTGGCGGGGCTTGGTTAAGGAAAGGGACCATGGAACCACCCAGTTGTGAGCCACAATTAGCCGAAGCCCAGGCCCCAGGCGCGGCATCCTGCTCTATCTATTGAGCGCATAAGCCGCCTCTCGTGCCTGGGCCAACGGCCAGGAATGGGACGCGGCATGTATTTCCTAAGCAAGGCATTCCATCTCGCTAGGCGCTTGCGCCGCCACCTGTTCACCTTCCTGGCGGTTTTGGGGCCTGGGATAATCGTCATGGTGGCCGACAACGATGCCGGCGGAATATCCACCTACGCCGTGACCGGCTCAAAGTACGGCTTCAACCTGCTTTGGATTCTCGTGATCCTCTTGCCGATGGCCTACTACGTGCAGGAGATGACGGTCAGGCTGGGCGCGGTGACAAAGCGAGGCCACGCCGAGGCTATCTTCGAGGGGTTCGGCCCATTCTGGGGGTGGTTTTCTCTCGCGGACCTCGCCGTCGTCAATTGGCTCACGCTCGTTACGGAGTACATCGGAATGATAGCGGCGATGAGCCTCTTTGGCATACCGCCAGCCGTGACCTTCGTAGCCGTCACCGCTATTCTCTTTGCCATAGTGCTGTCAGGAAAGTACTGGACCTTCGAGAAGCTCACCCTTTTATTCTGCGCGTTTAACTTGGTTTACATTCCCGCCGCCCTCTGGGCCATGAAGCTGCCGGAAGTCCCCGGCTGGGGGGCGGTCTTCAAGGGGCTCGTCGTGCCCAACTTTCCGGGCGGCCTGACGGGAGAGCTGATTTTTTTCCTTCTGGCCAACATCGGAACAACAATCACTCCGTGGCAGATATTCTTCCAACAGAGCTCCGTGGTGGACAAGGGGCTCGACATACACGACATCAAGTTCGGCAAGATGGACACCTTCGCCGGCGCTTTCCTGACCTGCGTTGTCGCGGCCTTTATCATCATTACCACGGCGGCCGCGTTTCATTACCACCACCCGCCCATCACCATCGAGGACGCCAAGCAGACGGCGGAGGCGCTGGTGCCGCTTTTGCCAGCCGGCCAAGGTGAGCTTGCGCGCAGGCTTTTCGCCATCGGCCTTTTCGACGCCGGTTTCTTGGGCGCCCTCTGCATCTCGCTTTCCACTTCGTGGGCGGTCGGCGAGGTCTTTGGATGGGCGCACTCGCTCAACAAGAGCGTCAAGGACGCTCCCTGGTTTTACGTCCTCTACTTGGGCATGCTCATCACGTCGGGCCTCGTGGTGCTCATTCCCGGGGCGCCCCTCATCGCGATCACTATGTTCGTGCAGGTCGTGGCCGTGACGCTGCTGCCGTCGGCCCTCGTATTTCTGATCCTGATCCTGAACGAACCCGCTTTCATGGGAGAACACGTCAACACGCGCTGGCAAAACATCGCGAATTGGAGCATAGTCATTTTCGTAACGCTGGCATCAACGCTCTTCGCCGTAAGCACCCTCTTCCCCGGCCTCTTCGGGGCGGCAAATAGCAAGTAGGAGGAAGCGATGGCTCCTAACAGCGCCACGCAGATCAAGGTCCCCGATCTTCCCGCCGGCATGGGGAACTTCACGTTTCACTACTTCAGCCGGCTGATGAAACGCCCCGTCTGCGCGGGAAAGATAAAAGACCGCATCGGGCGCCTCAGCGATATCGTTTTCGCCTTGAAGGAACCTTACCCTGAAGCCGTCGGGCTCTACCTCGAATTCGGATGGGGCAAACCGACGCAGTTCGTGCCCTGGGACCGCCTCATAAAGATCGAGGACGATGCCATCTTCGTCAAGCCGCCTGATGGCGAAGTCTATCCCCCGTTCGTTGACCAGCCACAATGGATTCTCGCGGACAAACATTTGATGGGCAGAACCATCCTCGACATGGACGGACGGCGGACCGAGGTTGTTAACGACATACACCTGCTCGAAAGCAAGAACCGTCTTCTCTTGGTACACGTTGACACTTCATTCAACGGCTTCCTGAGAAGGTGGGGGCTCGGCGGCCTCGGGTGGATCAAGGACAACTTCATCTCTTGGAAATATGTCCAGCCACTTTCGGTGGAGGACGCGGTGACCACCGACAAGGTCTCCCTTTCAGTGACTCGCAAACAACTTTTGGAGCTGCCGGGCGAGGACTTGGCGGACGCGCTCGAAGAACTCCACGGCGAAGAGCAGGCGGCGCTTTTCTCGGCCCTTGACTCTGAAAAGGCGGCGGAGACGCTCGTAGAGGCGGAACCGAGGGCTCAGCGGCAGCTCATCGCGAGCCTGCGCAAGGAAAGGGCGCGGACGATTCTTTCCGAAATGTCCGTTCCCCAGCTCGCCGACCTTTTTTCCGTCCTGCCGCACGACGACATGACGGAGCTGATGGAACTGCTTCCAAAGGAGAGCCAATCCAGGATTGCGGCCATCCTGTCGGAGCGCGAGGCTAACGCCAAGGCCTTGATGTCCGTGGATTTCGTTGCCGTGCCAAAGGAGACTCGCGCGGGTGATCTGCTGTCCCAGTTGCGCAAGAGCGGCCGCGCAAAAGAGAGCCTCACCTACATTTACATAGTCAATGGCGATGGCCACACGTTAATTGGCGTTGTGGACCTTCGCGAGCTGGTGCTGGCGAAAGACGAAACCCCCCTTTCGGAGTTAATGGCCTATCCTGTCGTGGCGGCCGAGGCTGACGACATGAAAGAAGATCTTGTCGAACTGTTCGCCAAGTACCATTACCGGATGCTCCCCGTCGTTGACCAGAAAGACAATCTCCTCGGCGTGATCCATTTCAATGACATCATGCGCGGCGCCGTCACGAAAGTGAAGGCGTGATGAAAATGACGGTGGAGGGTTGAGAGTGAGGCAATACTTCCGCCTCATCCATCATCGCTCATCCCTCATCACTTGGTTCAGTGCGGAGGTTCGCGAATGCCAAAAGTAACCATGACGCCAATGGCCCGCATAGCGCTCTTCTGCCTGGGGTGCTACTTAGTCATACTGCTGGCGCTCATAGCCGTGCGCTTTTTACGCATTTTTCATTAGACACCAAGGCGAAAGGAGCTTCCGTTGGAAGCGAGCCGCCCCAACGGCCACGCCGAAGCAGGTCATGCAATCACGCCGCATCCAACCAGCGGTGGAGCGCTTTTTCTTCTGGCCCACCACGACGACGAGTTTTTCATATCGCCACGAATTCTCCACGAGAAAAGAAGCGGCGCCCGGGTCAGCGTCGTTTTTCTGACCCACGGCAGCATTTACGGCGCGCCTTCGGCCAAACGGAGCGCCGAGAGCGCCAAGGCGCTTGCGTCGCTCGGAATCGGCGCCACGGATATTCTCGCTCTCGGCGAAAAGGAATCAATATTCGACATGAGCCTTTGCGATAAAATGGACGCTGCCGCGCGCGCGCTTGAATCATGGTTCGCCGGCAGCCCTCCTGGCCGGATTTACACGCACGCCTGGGAGGGCGGCCACCCAGACCACGACGCGGCCCACCTTTTGGGCGCATTCTTGGCCAAGCGTTTCGGGCTTCTTGATGACCTGTATGAATTCCCCTGTTACAGCGGCGGCTTTGGGTCTGTCGCAAGGGTCATGCGACTTCGGCCTTGCGCGGGCGAAGTGATGGAGCGGCGGCTCACATTGCGCGAGGGGCTGCGTGCGCTCTCGCTGATGCGATACTTCCCGAGCCAGTGGAAGTCGCTCATCGGCCTTCTGCCGGAAGCATCGTGGCGCCTTCTCGTCCTTCGCCGGGAAAGTCTCCGAAAAGTCCCAGCCAGAGACTACCACCTTCGACCGCACCCTGGGCGGTTGTTCTATGAGCGCCGGTACGGAATCAGCTTTGAAACCTTTATCTCTCGAGCCGCCCAGCGATACCTGCCGGACGCCGAAGCGTGACTTCCCTGTAATTCTTCTTTTAGTGTCTTGGTGCACACCTGTCCCAAATAGTTTTTTCAGGGGGCAAGGTGCAGGTCGCATTCCGAAGCGAAGC
>JAEMPZ010000228.1 GCA_022759065.1 Acidobacteriota bacterium
CGTCGCTTTCGCTGGTGAGATAGTCCAGGATCACCTCATCGCGGCTCTTGCCAGTGACGATCCCTTCGCCGAAAGCCTTGGGTTCCTCCTTGGCGTATTTGCCGAGCTTGACGTCAACGACCACCCGCCGGTGCTGCTGCTCCAGCATCGCGGCTATCTTGCTTTCGTCATAACCCGAGGCCAGAATGTCGCTGTAAGAGGTCTTCTGCGACGCTAGAATTTCTCCGCCTGAATAGATCAGCGTTTCTATGACGGGGTTGGCCTTGCCACGGTCCTCAGTCTGGACGTGATAAACCTTTCCCTTGTAGGTGACGTCCTGGTTGCATCCCGTTATCATAGGCGGATATTATCCTCCCTCAATCATAAAGCATACGAAAAAGCTGCCCTTTAGGCAAGGGGCTCAATGCCGCATGCACGGGCCGGCGGAGACTACGACACCGGTGCGAGCCTGGAGGTGAAGTGGCGCAGGAATGGCGGCTCGTAGGTCAGCTTGTAGCCTTTTTCCTGGCCCGCTTTTTTGATCACCTCGCCTGCCACTTCCGCGACGTAGCTCAGGTGGCTTGCCGTGTAAACCCTCCTTGGAACTGCCAGCCTCACCAGCTCCATGGCCGAGGGCTCGAAGGTCCCGTCTTCCCTCTTCTTTCCAAACATAAGGGAGCCGATCTCGACGCCGCGGACCCCGCCCTCCCTATAGAGAGCCACCGCAAGGGTCTGTGCCGGAAAACGCTCCGCCGGGATGTTCGGATAAACCGGTTTTGCGTCGAGATAAACGGCGTGGCCGCCCACCGGCTCAAGGATGGAAACGCCATGCGACTTCAGTGCCTCGCCAAAGTCGGCCACCTGGCCGACGCGGGCGGAAAGGTAAGACTCCTCCTGGACCTCCTCAAAACCCTGCGCCAGCGCTTCGAGGTCGCGCCCGGCCAGCCCGCCGTAGGTCAGGAACCCTTCGCGAAGGATCAAGGAGTTCTGGAGGCGCCTGGCCAGGTCGCCATCCCTGAGGGCGATGAAACCTCCGATGTTGCCGAGCCCGTCCTTCTTGGCGCTCATAGTGGCGCCGTCGGCGCACGAGAACATCTCCCTGACGATTTCCCTGACGCTCTTGTCCTTGTATAGAGGCTCCCGCTGCTTGATGAACCATGCGTTTTCGGCGAACCTGCAAGCGTCGAGGAAGAAGGGCACGCCGTGCTTGTGGCAGATTTCCGACGCCCCTTTGATGTTGGCCAGGGAGACAGGCTGCCCGCCGCCGGTGTTGTTGGTCACGGTGCACATGACCAAAGGAACCTTCGCGGCCCCGAGCTTCTTCAGCGTGTCCTCGAGCCTCCCAAGGTCAATGTTCCCTTTGAACGGGAATATCTTGTGGGGATCTCGGCCTTCGGCAACTACCAGGTCAAGCGCTTCGGCGCCGTAGAACTCGATGTTGGCGCGCGTCGTGTCGAAATGGTTATTGCTTGGGATCGTCAGCCCCGGCTTGGAAATCTCGCTGAACAGGATGTTCTCCCCAGCGCGGCCCTGATGGCACGGCAAAACGTGTTCCATCCCCGTGAAGCCCTTGACGGCCTCGTAAAAGCGGAACCACGAGCGCGCCTGCGCGTAGGACTCGTCTCCGCGCATGAGAGCGCTCCACTGCCTGTCGCTCATGGCGCCGGTCCCCGAATCGGTCAAGAGGTCAATGAAGACCGCTTCGGCCGGAATGGAGAAAAGGTTGTACCCGGCCTTCGCGAGATGCGCTTCTCTCTCGGCCCTGCCGGGAAGCCGGATCGGTTCCACCATTTTGATCCTGTACGGTTCTGGTTGCCACATCATCTGCCCCCTTAGGCCAAAATTCTCTTCAAGTAACTGCCGGTAAACGACCCCCCGGTCCTTGAAACTTCCTCCGGAGTTCCCGCCGCGATGACCATGCCGCCACCGTCCCCGCCTTCGGGGCCGAGGTCAATGACCGCGTCCGCACACTTTATCACATCCAGGTTGTGCTCGATCACAACCACGGTGTTGCCCTGATCAACGAGGCGCTGAAGTACTTCAAGCAGGTGGCGGACGTCCTCGAAGTGCAGGCCGGTCGTCGGCTCGTCCAAGACGTAGAGCGTCCTGCCGGTCGCCCTGCGGCTGAGTTCCTTGGCGAGCTTGATTCTTTGAGCCTCGCCTCCCGAGAGCGTCGTGGCGCGCTGCCCCAAATGGAGGTACCCCAGCCCAACGTCCTCCAGCGTCTGAAGCTTTCGCGCCACCAGTGGAACGGCGGCGAAGAAGTCGCGCGATTCGCTGACGGTCATCTCAAGAACTTCGGCCACGCTCTTCCCCTTGTATCGCACTTCAAGCGTCTCTCTGTTGTAACGCCTGCCCTTGCAGGTTTCGCAGGTGACGTAAACGTCGGGGAGAAAGTGCATTTCTATTTGAAGCACGCCGTCGCCCTGGCAGGCCTCGCAGCGCCCGCCCTTCACATTGAAGGAGAACCGGCCCGGCTTGTACCCCCTGGCGCGCGCCTCTGGCACCTGGGCGAACAGATCCCTGATGGGGCCGAAGAGGCCGGTATAGGTGGCCGGATTGCTTCGCGGGGTCCGCCCGATCGGCGACTGGTCTATTTCGATGACTTTGTCCAGCTGCTGCCACCCCTCGATTTTGTCGTGCTTGCCGGGCCGTTCAATCCCGTGGTAGATCTTTCGGACGAGCCCCTTGTAGAGCACGTCGTGAACCAGCGTTGACTTGCCCGATCCGGAAACGCCCGTCACTACGTTGAAGACGCCGAGGGGAAAAGCGACGTCAATGTTCTTGAGGTTGTGCTCCTTGGCGCCCCGCACCCACAGCAAGCCCGATGGCTTCCGCCTCTGTTTAGGCACGCCTATAGACCGTCTGCCGGACAGGTAGGCGCCCGTGACCGAGCGCGGCGATTCGCAGAGGTCGGCCACGGAACCCTTGGCGACCACTTCGCCGCCTTGCAGGCCGGCCCCCGGCCCGAGGTCAACGACATAGTCGGCGCTTCTTATCGTCTCCTCGTCGTGTTCGACCACCACCACCGTGTTTCCCAGGTCGCGCATGGAGGCGAGCGTGTCAAGAAGCCGCCTGTTGTCTCGCTGGTGGAGGCCGATGGAGGGCTCGTCCAAAACGTATAGGACGCCCGTGAGCTGGCTGCCCACCTGGGTCGCAAGCCTTATCCGCTGCCCCTCTCCGCCTGAAAGCGTGGTGGCCGATCGCGACAGGGTGAGGTATCCAAGCCCGACGTTTTGCAGGAAGGTCAGCCTTGTTTCTATCTCCCGAAGCACCATGCGCGCGATCTCCCGCTCCTGGGCCGAGAGTTCAAAACCGGCGACGGCCCTAAGCGCCTCCTCCACCGACATTTCGGTAAGCCCGGCGATTGAAAGGCCGCCGACTTTCACCGACAAAGCCTCCCGCTTGAGCCTCTGGCCTTTGCAGGCTGGGCACGGCGCGTTGGACATGTAAGCTTCGATCTCCTCCCGCACCGCCTGAGACTGCGTCTCTTTGTAGCGCCTCAAGAGGTTTGGTATGACCCCTTCAAAGGCGTGCTGAAATTGGTAGCGGTTTTGCTCGCGTTTGATGTCGTAAGCCAGTTTCTTTCCGTTCGTGCCATACAAAACCGCCTGGCGCGCCTCTGGAGGAAGCTTGTAAAAGGGCACCTTGAGGGAAAAGTCCAAGTGCTTCGCCAGCCCTTCCAGCAGGTCCCGGTACCACCCCCCCCCTTCAGCCGGCCATGGAGCCAGCGCGCCGTCCGCTATTGACAGGGTTGGATTGGGAACAATCTTGGCGGGGTCCAGTTCCATCTTGGCGCCGAGCCCCGAACATTCGGGGCACGCGCCGTGAGGAGAGTTGAAGGAGAAAAGCCTCGGCTCCATTTCGGGCAGGGCCACGGAGCAGTTCGGGCAGGAGAGCTTTTCCGAGAAGAGCCGGTCGCTTTCATCCGAAAGGCGGTGGATGATCAAAAGGCCGTCGCTCTTTTTCAGCGCCAGCTCCGCCGATTCGGTCAGCCTCCCCTCAATGCCCGGACGGATCACGAGCCTGTCCACTATGATCTCGATGGTGTGGCTCTTGTGTCGGGCAAGCTCCAGCGGTTCTGAAAACTCGACGATCTTGCCGTCCACCCTTCCCCTCACGAAGCCATCCCGCCGCGCCTCTTCCAGAAGCTTGTGGTACTCGCCCTTTCTGCCGCGAACCAAAGGCGCGAGCACCAAAATCCGCTCCCCCTCGGGAAAAAGCATCACCTGGTCCACCATCTGCTGGACCGTCTGGCTTTCGATGGCGCGGCCGCACTCCGGGCAAAAGGGATGGCCCACGCGGGCATAGAGGACGCGCAGGTAGTCGTAAATTTCGGTGACCGTCCCGACCGTGGAACGGGGGTTGTGCGAGCTGGATTTCTGCTCGATCGAGATCGCGGGAGAGAGCCCCTCGATCGCGTCAACGTCGGGTTTCTCCATCAAATCGAGAAACTGGCGCGCGTAGGCGGAAAGCGACTCCACGTAGCGCCTCTGCCCCTCGGCGTAGAGCGTGTCGAAGGCCAGGCTCGACTTCCCCGAGCCGGAGAGCCCCGTAATAACGACCAGCTTGTTCTTGGGGATGTCAAGGTCAATGTCCTTGAGGTTGTGCTCCCTGGCCCCCTTGATGCGAATCTCTTCCACGCCGCCTCCGAAACTTCAATTCTACCAGAGAGTTGGCCTCATGAAAAGTAGCGATGAAGCAAGAAATTTAGAGGGTGAGAAGGTGAGATAGTGAAAGATGCCCTTCCATGCGCGTTA
>JAEMPZ010000215.1 GCA_022759065.1 Acidobacteriota bacterium
AGAAGCGCCCCCCAAACAAGCCCCTACTCTTTCTTTTTTCTCAGCGCCATGACAACCAGAAGGGCCAGAAAACTGTTTGCCGCGTTAAGCTGGTGCGAAAAGAGCGGCAACAGCACAAGCTGCAGCGACAAAGCTATCCCGACAACCACCGCGGCCGGTAACCATTTTCTACGCATGGCCGTGAACCTGGAGGACGACCCAAGAAAGCGAGTCCATGGAAACCGCCGGGGCGAGAACGATATGCTTCAAGAAGTCGCCGCCGTCGCTCACCGAAACCGCCGTGCCGACCGGGATGCCAGGCGGAAAGACGCCGTCTTCGCCCGAGGTGACAAAAACATCCTGCTCTTTGACGTCGCTCTCGTTGGTCACGTAACGCACGTTGAGCAAGCGTCCGTCGCCCACCGCCACTCCGTGCACTTGGGTTCTTTGGCTGGCAACCCCAACCGCCGAACTCGGGTCCGTTGTCAGGATGACCCTGTAGAATTCCCCGCTCGCTCCCTGAACTTTGCCAACCAGGCCTTCCGGCACAAGCACGGGCGTGTTTGAAAGAACTGGCGCCGAGGCGCTGCACGAGACGAGGAGGTATCTGCCAAAGGGCTCCCCGTACCTCATCAGCGCGCGGCCCGCCACGAGGCTGTAACCGGCCGTGGGAGAAACATTCAAAAGGCGCCGCAACCGGGCGTTTTCTTCATCCACCGACTGCGCGAGCCGTCCCTCTTCTTGAAGGAGGAGGTTTTCCCTCTCCAGCGCTTCGTTGCGCACCGCCGCGTCCCTTTGCCAGAGGTACGCCTCCAGTCCTTCCTGGGTAAAGCGCTGCGCGCCATTGAAGACCGTCAGGACCGGGCTGAATAGAGCGAGCGCCACGTCACCCAGTAAAGTCCGATCCCCTCTTCTTATCTGAAGCGCCAGGCTTGTCATATAGCCCGCCAGAAATAACAGCAGAAGAATCTCCGGCCGGCGGGAGGCCAATGTTTTAGGCATACTTCAGTCCAGCTGGACCCTCTTTAGAAGCTCGAAGTCCTGGAGCATTTTCCCAGCGCCAAGCACGACGACCGAAAGGGGGTCGTCCGCGACGAGCACTGGCAGGCCGGTCTCTTCTCTCAGCCTCTTGTCGAGGTTCTTCAAGAGAGCGCCGCCGCCCGCGAGGACTATTCCGCGGTCCACGATGTCGGCGGCAAGCTCCGGGGGGGTCTGCTCCAGAGCTTCCTTGACGGCGCCTATTACGATGGAAACGGGGCGGGAAAGAGCCTCGCGCACCTCCTCGGATGTAACCACCAGCGTTTTGGGAATGCCATCCGTCAGATCTCTTCCCTTTATTTCCATTGACTCTTCTTTGTCAAGCGGGTAGGCCGAGCCCAGCCGAATCTTGACGTCCTCCGCCGTTCGCTCGCCGATCAAGAGGTTGTACTTCCGCTTGATGTACTGGACGATCGCCTCGTCCATTTCATTGCCGGCCACGCGGACGGTTTGAGAGTAGACGATGCCGGCCATCGAAATCACCGCGACATCCGTCGTGCCGCCGCCTATGTCAACGATCATGTTGCCGGTCGGCTCTGTAATCGGCATTCCAGCGCCAATTGCCGCTGCCATCGGCTCCTCGACGAGAGCCACTTCCGAGGCTTTGGCCCGGTAGGCCGACTCGCGCACGGCCCGCTTCTCCACCTGCGTGATCTGGGAAGGAACGCCGATAACGATCCTGGGACGGACGAACGAGCGCCGGTCATGGGCTTTCTTGATGAAATAATCGAGCATCCGTTCGGTGTGCTCGAAGTCCGCTATGACGCCGTCGCGCATGGGCTTTATGGCCAGGATATTGCCGGGCGTCCTGCCGAGCATCTGCTTCGCCTCGGTGCCCACAGCCTCGACCTTCCCGGTTTTCTGGTTCACGGCGATTATTGAGGGTTCTCTGACCGTTATGCCCTTGCCCTTCACGTAAACCAGCGTGTAGGCGGTGCCAAGGTCAATTGCCAGGTCGTTAGAGAGAAAAGCGAAGGGGGAACGAAAACTGAAGGGCATTATAAGGACTCCTCGGAATAAACCGCGACCGCGTTCTTGGTCGTCTCTTTTACGCTGTACATGGCGCTATCCGCCTTGTGGATAAGTGCCTCCGGATCGTTGCCGTGCTCCGGAAACACCGCCACTCCAAAACTCGCCGATAGAGCAAACGGGACTCCCAGCTTAGAGGCGTAGTCGAACTTCTCAATGGCGATGCGGGCTCTTTCAGCCACCCTCTTGGCGCCTTCCAGGCTGGTGTTGGGCAAGACCAGAGTAAATTCGTCCCCGCCATACCGGGCAACGATGTCAACGTTCCTCACAACGCTCCGAAGAATATCGGCCACGACCTTGAGCGTCCGGCTTCCTACCAGGTGGCCGTAGCGGTCGTTGACCTGCTTGAACCCGTCAAGGTCAAGAAAAATAACCGCGACTGGAAATCCATAACGCCGCCCCATGCCCGTCTCCCGGGCCAGGGCATCGAAAAGATACCTCGAATTGGCCAACTGGGTCAAGTCATCAATCATGGCAAGGCGCTTCGTCTGCTCGAACAAAAAGGCATTTTGCAGGGCTATGGCGGCCGGTTCGAGGAAAAGCTGCACGGTGTCAAGGTCCTCGCGCGTGAAGTTCTCCCCGCCCTTTTTATTTACCACCTCCACTACGCCCAGCACGCGCTGCTGGTGCTTCAGGGGGGCGGCCAGGACACAGCGGGTCTTAAACTTAGTCAAGTGGTCTGGCTCCGGATTAAATTGGGGGCAGGCGGAAACGTCATTGACGATCATCGCCTCACCGCTTTGCGCGACGGCGCCGGCGATCCCCTTTCCTGGCGGAATGCGCGCCTCCTTCAACAGGGCCGAACGCTCGCCGAGCACCTCCTTGAAGACAAGTTCGCCGGTCGCCTCGTCAACCAAAAGCAGGCTCCAGCCTTCGGCGCGAACGAGGCGCTTAATACGCTCCATTACGTATGCCACGACTGCATCCGGCTCCAGCAGGCTGTTGACGGAGCGGACGGCCTCGCCCAACAGCCTCAGCTGGTCCGACACTCGCTTCAATTCCGCTTCGAGGGCGGAGGCGCCAGCATTCTTTCGAGGTCCGCGCTCTTCGTCAGTAAGAGGCCGATTGGAAGATCTTGCGCCAGATTGCTTCATTGCCTTCCTCGTCGAAGGCTCGCACCTGGACAGGCTGCGTTCCCTTGTCCGAAAAGAGCTCGATCTTGCTGAATGAGCCGTCAGCGCTGACGGGGACTTCTATGTCGTTGACTGATACGCTTACCCCGGGGTCGGTCTTGCCCTGAATGATCACTCCGTCGCCTATTGGCGTGGCCTGAACATCCAGCTTGAGGTTTCTTACGACCCTGGCCTTCTGGTACACCTGAAGAATGCGAAAGCGGTTTGTTGGAGACCAATAAGCCTTGTCTTCCGGCCCTTGGCTGCGCAACCTCCAGTAATAGGTGCCCGCCGGCAAGCCATCCACCTCTATCCTGTTGCCCGTCACGCGCTGCTCGCCGGTCAACAGGGTCGAGAACAGAGGCTTGGCGGAAAGCTGAAAAATCACGCTCGGGGAAGCGCCGCCGCTCCATTCAAAAGAAATAGGCGTCTTGGCGGGATTGTCAACCCTCAGGACCTGTTGATCGCGAGGAGAAGTGATCGTCGGAGGGGCCATCAAGTTGTTGGTGCCCATGAATCCCAGCGAAGAAGTGATGACCGATACTCCCGTCGCGCCGGCGCTGACCATCTGGGTCTTGCCCGCCGCTTCGATTTGGCTGGCGCCCTCAAAAACGGATGTGGTCGTGGTCCCCCGCTCGTCTTGTCCAACGCTGACGCGCGTGGATGCCGAAGGACGGACCCTCGTGTCGCCGGCGGCGATGACGCTTTCATCCTTCGCGCTCAGCGTGTCCGGGGTGGTCGTTTCCACCTTGCCCTGCTTCAAGGCAACTTCCACTCGGCTCCCCCCTTGAGGCGTCGTGGAGAGCGCCTGGATAACGACGAGCGAATCGGGGGCTATCGTCTGAAACTGGCCGTTTGGATATTTGACCCTCGCATAGCTGCTCTTGGAGGTTTTCACGATGTCCCCGTCCTCAAGAATGTCATTTTCCTTCGCGCCTGAAAAGAGGTGCTGCGAGGACTTCTTGACTTCGACGGAACCCTCCAGGCTGACAAGCACGGCAAGCTTCTGGGAGGTCGAGCTTTGCGACTCCAGATCTTTCAGGGATTCAACCAGGTCGTTGGCAGTGGCGTAGGCCTGCTGGTACTTCTGTGCCGCGTACTGGCTTCTGGCCTGATCCAGCGTGGCTCTTGCCTGCGAGACGGCCTGGCCCACAGAGCCCGAAGCCTCCGAGCCACTTAGAACGTCTATGAGCCTGGCAGCCTTTGCTATGGCCCGCTCGGCCTTTACCTGCGGGTTCGAGCTGTGCCGCCAGTAGACGTATCCGCCTCCAAGCCCGCCGCCGATGATGAGCACCAGGGCCAGAATCGTAAGCACGTCTTTGTACTTGATTACCACCCAATCAATGTCTCTCCTGCGCGCGGCTGCCATGGCGTACCTCTCCTCGACGATTATATCATAGATCACTGCTGTCCAAAACAATTTTCCAGGCGATGCTTACTGTAGCAATGACGGGACTTTGAGGGCATGAGTCGCTCGGTTTAGAAACGAGGTTCCCAGGAGCCACAACGAAGGCGCGCCGCCAGCGGAAAAGATGTGACGGAGTTGCGGGGTGACGGAGTG
>JAEMPZ010000049.1 GCA_022759065.1 Acidobacteriota bacterium
ATCATCGGCCGGATTGCTGATATGATAGAGTGACCAGAAGGGCGGGGGGCTTTGAGGCCCAAGCCCTCGCCAAAGTGGGAGGTGATGCCATGTTTTGGATGTCCTTGATCAAACGGCTTTTCATTCCAGCGACGATGCTTGGTATCTCGTTGGCCCTTTGGGCGCAGCCCGTCGTAAAACCGCAGGCGCCCGTTGGGTTCGACGGGATTTGGCAGGGGACGCTTTCCATCCAGGACGAGAAGCTGACGATCGCATTTCACATTTCATCGAATTCGGATGGTTCCTTTAGCGCCACGCTGGACAGCCCGGACCAGGGCGCCGTGGAGGTTCCCTTTGATAGCGTCGTCGTTGACAAGAACAAGAAAACCGTCCGCCTCGCAATCGCCGCGGCGCAGGGCGACTTTTTCGGAAGCTTGGAAAACGACGGCACAATAATTGGCCACTGGTCCCAGGGCGGGATGGCCTTTCCGCTGACGCTCAAGCGGGTTGAAAAGGCCCCCGGCGTTTCGCGCCCGCAGGAGCCAGCGCCGCCCTTCCCTTACGCCACGGAAGACGTTACTTATGAAAACGCCAAGGCCGGCGTCAAGCTCGCGGCCACGCTTGCCATTCCGCCTGGCGCCGGCCCATTTCCGGCCGTGCTGCTTGTAGCGGGTTCCGGGCCGATGGACCGTGACGAGGCGATCTTCGGCCACAAGCCTTTTTGGGTGCTGGCCGACTATCTCGCGCGCCAGGGCGTCGTGGTGCTTCGCGCCGACAAACGGGGGATTGGCAAATCCACTGGGGACCATGCAAAGGCTTTGGACGGCGATTTCGCTGATGACGCGCTTGCCGGAATCGAATTCCTCAAGACCCGAAAGGAGGTCAATCCCAAATTCATCGGGATCATAGGCCACAGCGAGGGCGGCATCATCGCGCCGCGCGTGGCGGCGGCTTCTCCAGACGTTGCCTTCATCATTCTCATGGCCGCGCCCGGCCTTCCGGGGGACCAAGTCATTCTTTCCCAGGGCACCCTGATACTTAGAGCCTCCGGAGCGGACGACGCCAAGGTGCAAGAAAACCGCGCCATTCAAGAAAAGGTAATCGCGGCGGTTAAACAGGAAAATGACCCGGCCGCGGCGGAGAAGAAGATTCGTGAAATCCTAAAGGCTTCCTTGCCGAAGGATATCCCTGCCCAGGCGATAGACGCGCAGGTCAAGCGCGCGGCCTCCCCTTGGTTTCGCGATTTTTTGAGTTACGACCCCAGGCCCGCGCTGTCCAAGGTCAAGTGCCCCGTGTTGGCAATGGCTGGCAGCAAGGATCTCCAGGTGGCGCCCGTGGAAAATCTTTTCGCCATAAAGGGCGCGCTCGACGCGGGTGGCAACAAGGCCGTTACGGTCAAGATGCTTCCCGGTCTCAACCACCTTTTTCAGACTGCAAAGACCGGCTCGCCCGCCGAGTACGGTAAAATAGAGGAGACTTTTTCGCCGGTTGCCCTGAAAACAATAGGCGACTGGATCGCCGAACAGGCGCGATCTGGCAAGTGATATAATTCCAGTTTTTGGAGGTGTGGCAATGGCAAAAGAATGTTTCGGGTTGAAGAAGGTTGACGCCGTGAAATTCCGCGAGTGTGCCACGTGCCCGGCCTTCGAACCGTGCACGAGGTCAATATACCTTCAAGAGGCGCGCGTCGTGGACATGATTGCCAGGCTGCTCGGCTTCGCGATAGGGGCGTTTGGCGTTATCCTGGCACTGGTCAAAATGGGCGACCTGCCCGTGGGCGCGCCGTGGCTTCTGCTCGGCTCGGTCGTCTATCTCCTCTCCGTTTATTACGCCTCAAAGGAATACATGCAACGAAACAGCGAGGAAAGGGCCGAAGCCGCCGCTGGCGCTGATGTTCCGCCAACAAAAACAGCCGCCGCCGCGGCGCATCCATAAAGATAGTCTGTTAGCAGGAGAAGGCTATATGGGCCGCTTCTACATCACGACGCCGATTTACTATGTGAACGACTACCCTCACATCGGCCACGCCTACTGCACGATCTGCGCCGACTTCTTCGCCCGCTACCACCGCCTTATGGGCGACGATACATATTTTTTGACCGGCACCGACGAGCACGGCCAGAAGGTCGAGAAGTCCGCCGCGGCAGAGGGAATAACTCCCCTCGCCCTGGCCGACCGCGTCGTCGAGCGCTATCACGACCTTTGGCGCAAGCTTTCCATCACCCACGACGATTTCATCAGGACGACGGAGGCGCGCCATGAAAGAGGCGTCCTGGCCATCTTGAAGCGCCTTCAAGATGCAGGTGACATCTACAAGGCCTCTTACAGGGGCCCCTATTGCGTGTCGTGCGAAGCCTTCTTTCCTGAAAACCAGGTGGTTGACGGAAAGTGTCCCGACTTCGGCCATCCGATGACGGAACTCGAGGAGGAGTCCTACTTCTTCCGCCTGTCGAAATACCAAAAGCCGCTTCTTGACTTCTACGACTCGCGCCCGGACTTCGTCCTGCCGCAAAGCCGGATGAACGAGGTGCGCTCCTTCGTGGAGAGCGGCCTCAAGGATTTGTCCGTCTCGCGGACCTCGATCAAGTGGGGCATTCCCTTCCCGCAAGACGAGAAGCACGTCCTCTACGTCTGGCTCGACGCGCTCTCAAACTACATAACCGCGCTGGGCTTCGGTTCTGGTGACGCCGGGAAGTACGACGCCTTCTGGCCCGCCGACGTCCACCTTATCGGCAAGGACATCCTGCGGTTTCACGCGGTTTATTGGCCGGCCTTCCTGATGAGCGCCGGCCTTCCGTTGCCGAAGCACGTTTACGGCCACGGCTGGTGGATGAAAGATTCGAGCAAGATGAGCAAGTCGCTTGGAAACGTCGTTGACCCCAGGCCCTACATTGATGAGTTCGGCCCGGACGCCGTGCGCTATTTTCTCCTTCGCGACAAGCCGATCGGCACGGACGGCTCCTTCAGCGACGAGGCCTTTCTCGACAGGCTTAACGCCGATCTCGCCAATGATTTGGGCAACCTGGCTTCGCGCCTCACTAACTTGATTGAAAAGCAGGCTTCAGGGAAAGTCGGCGAGGGCGATGGAAGCCTGAAGAAGCGCTCCCTCGCCATGCTGCAAGAGTACGAAGAGGCGGCCAAGGCTCTCTCCCCGAGAGACGCGCTGATCGCCGTGTGGGCGCTTCTTTCCGACTTGAACAAGTTCCTCGTGGAGCGGGAGCCGTGGAAGAAAAGCGGCAGCGAGGAGGCGGCGGAGACGCTCTCCGAGGCCGCCCGCTCCCTGAGGCTTTGCGCCCTCTGCGTCGAGCCGGCGATGCCAGCCGCTTCAAAGGCGATTGCCGAGTCCCTAGGCTTCGCGGCGACAGATTTTAGGAACTTTCGATGGGAAGAGGCGCAGCAGGCGCCTGCCCGCAAGCTCACCGGCCTATTTCCGCGCGTGGACAAGGCCGAATACTTCGCGAAAATAAAGAGCGAACCACCAAGCCACCAAGACACCAAGGGAGCGGAGAGAAAGATGGAAGAAGAAAAAAAACCGGAAGCCGCCGCTGTGCCCGCGCCAGCGCCAGTCGCGCCAGAGCCTGAGCGCCTCTCGATTGACGAATTCCGCCGGGCCGAGCTTCGCGCCGGCAAGATACTTGAAGCCGAGCGAGTGCCCAAGAGCAACAAGCTCGTCCGCCTAATCGTTGATTTCGGCGACGAGCGCCGCCAGATCGTCGCCGGCATAGGGAAAAAATACCCCCCCGAGTTTCTCGCCGGCAAGACCTGCCCCTTCGTCGTCAATCTCCAGCCAGCCCGCCTCATGGGCGTGGAGTCCAACGGCATGATCATGGCAGGGAACCTGGACGGCGAGCCGGTCCTCTTGCAATTCCTGGAAGAAGTCCCCCCGGGAAGCAAGATCACCTGATGCCAAGTTGCCGTCAAAAGATGATAGTATCACCACGAAGGCACTAAGGGCACAAAGGGGAAGGAAGGATTGCAATGCCGGCGCTAAGAACACGGAGGAAAGACGCGATAATTTTGAAGGTGGTGCTTTTCTTTTACTCCGATACTCCGACACCCCGTCACTCCGCCACGCCCCCTGCCTTTTTTAGCGGGCTCTATCTGTAGGCCTCTTTGCGGTGGGCGACGCGGATGACGGATATCATCAGATGATGGCCGTCGAACGCGTAAATTACGCGGTATCGCCCGACGCGTAAGCGGCGGAGCCCCTTCCATTCTCCGCTTAGCATGGACCCCTTCAATGGTTCCAACTCAAGGCTCTCGACAGACGCTACGATGAGGCGCCTCTCTTTTATTGGAAGAGCCATTAATTCCTTGAACGCCCGGCGTTCCCACCTCAATTCAATCTTTGAACGCCGCACGCTTGACCTCGCCGTGGCTTATCCATTTTGCGCCCGGGTCACGAATGCGAGACAAGGCAATCTCAACATCCTCGCGGTTTTCCAGGTATTGTTCCAACGCCTCCAAAATAAAGGAACTCTTGGTCCGGCGCGAGGCGCGAGCCATTTCGTCCAGCTTCCTGGCCATCAAGTCCGGCATACGCAGCGTTTGTACTCGCATGGTATCCTCCACCACCAATGTAATACTTAGGCGCCAAACTGTCAATAGCGAGGTTGCTTCAGCTGCCTAGCGCCAGCGTCGCAATGACAAGGGATTTGAATTGAGGAAGGGGCGAAAATAAGTGAGAGAGTTAGAAAGTTAGAAAGTGAGAGGGTGA
>JAEMPZ010000075.1 GCA_022759065.1 Acidobacteriota bacterium
CAGCGCGACGCGCCGGTAACGCGCATTCCTCGCTTCGCTTCGGAATGCGACCTGCGCCTTGTTGCCCCCTGAAAAAGCTATTTTGGACAGGTGTGATTCAAAATTTAACATTTAAAATTGCCCTTTGCGGGCTTGACCTGTTCAAAGAGGCGGGGTACTCTTTTGAGGGGAGAAAGGGCCGCATGGGCCTGGGGATGACATGCCCGCTGCCACGGCTGGAGTAACGCCATGATCGAAGTCGTCATTGATTACGAAATTTGCGAGAACAATCAGTTCTGCCGCGAGGTATGCCCGGACGACGTTTTCGAGCTCAGGCTCGGAAAGATAATCGTGGCGCGGCCGGAGGCCTGCACTGAGTGCTGGCTCTGCGTACAGAACTGCCCGACCGGGGCGGTCACGATCGAAGCCTGAGCAGGAGTTTGCTCGAATCGTGGTCTTTCGGGTCTCCAACGATGGCTACGCGCCCGTTGACCTTCAGCATGGCTTCCCGCTCCGGAACGCTATCCGCCGTGTAGTCGGTTCCCTTGCACTGCACGTCGGGTTGAAGTTCGCTGATCAGCCGCGCCACCGTTTTCTCTTCAAAGATCACCACGTAATCCACGCAAGCAAGGGAGGCGACGATTTCGGCCCTGTCTTCCTCCGGCTGGACCGGGCGGCCCTTCCCCTTGAGCTCGCGGACCGATTCGTCGCCATTCACCGCGACCAGGAGCAGGTCCGCTTCCCGCTTCGCCGCCTGAAGGTAGCGAACGTGGCCGACGTGGAGAATGTCGAAGCAACCGTTGGCCAGGGCCAGCGTCATGCCTCCGCGCTTTTCACGCGAGAGCTTCTCGCGGGCTTCCGCGCGGCCGAGAATTTTCTCGGCCGGTAACCGCGGGCGGCTCATTTCAGGATGCCCTTGCCCCACGCTTCGATGCGGGCGCAAAGCTCTTTGGGATTTGTCGTGGCCGGGCCGTGGCGCTCAACGACGATGCCTCCGGCGACGTTGGCTATGTGGGCCGCCTCGGCGAATGAGGCCTTGCAGCAGAGCGCGAGGACATAGGCGCTGATAACGGTATCGCCCGCGCCCGTTACATCCACCGCCTGGTCGCTCCCGACGATGGGTATGTGGAGCGGTTTTTTGCCCTTTTCGAAGAGGGACATCCCGCGGCTGCCTCTTGTCACCAAGAGCGCTTGGAGGCCAAGCTCGCCTCGAAGCTTCTCTCCCGCTCTCTCCAGCATTTTCCCGCCGTCTTTAGCATCGGCCCCGCTGGCCTCCCCGAACTCCTCCTCGTTAGGGGTGGCTGTCGTCAATCCGTGGAAGGACTTGATGCCGAAGCGCGAATCGAGGGCCGAAAGAGCGGCCTTGCGCGCATAGCGCTCGGCCTCGGCGGCCTTTGCAAGGCCATAGCCGTAATCTGAAATTATGAGCGCCTCTGCTTTGTCGAGGGCTTTCTCGATCGCCCGCTTGACCGTGTCAGCGACCCCAGGCGTGAAGAGGTTCCCCTCTCCAGAGTCCACGCGGACCAGCTGCTGCCTGGGAGCGTGCGCGCTTCCCGCAAGGACGCGAGTCTTCGTGGGCGTCACCCACCCTTTCGCGCGAACAATGCGGGAGCAGTCAACGCCGGCCTGGTCAAAAAGGCCCGTCAAAGCGTCGCCTTCGCGGTCCTTGCCGACGACTCCAACGGGGACAACCTCCGCCCCAAGCGCACGGAGGTTCATCACGGTGTTCGCCGCGCAGCCAGGCATCAGCTTCGTTTCTTCGATTCTCACTACTGGAACTGGAGCTTCTCTCGACATTCGCTGTACCTCGCCGTACCAGTAACGGTCGAGGACCAGGTCTCCGAGCACCACCACCCTGTGGCCGCTGAAGCGCTTGACCACGCCTGCCAAATCACGCCACTTGCCGCGCATCTATATGCCCTCCAATATCCATCTTGCGGCACTGTAAAAGTCAGGCACGATCGCGCAAGGCTCGCACCGCCACGAATCCCGCTGGTGGGTAAGCTCCCCAAGGCCATACCCGGTGGTCACTAGAATTCCCTTTGCGCCACCGGCCTTTGCAAAGGCAACGTCGCTGATCTTGTCGCCAACCACGTAAGAGCGGCCGAGATCAAGACCGAACTCCCGAGCCCCGCGCAGCAACATTCCGGGCTTCGGCTTGCGGCAGTCGCAGTCGGCCCTGAAGGGGGGCTCGCCCGCGGTGGGGTGGTGGGGGCAGTAATAGAGCGCGTCAAGCCTGGCGCCCAGCGCGGCGAGCATCTCCTCCAGCCTCTTGAGCACCGCCTTCAGCAGTTCTTCGTCAAAGTAGCCCCTTGCGACACCGGCCTGGTTGGTCGCCAGCATGACGGGAACCCCGGCGTCGTTCAAAAGGCGAATGCCCTCAGCCGCGCCCGGCAGGAGGCTGAGGCGCGAGACGTGGTTGACGTACCCGACTTCCTCGGTGATGGTTCCGTCCCTGTCAAGGAAGACGCCCCAATTTCGTTTGAAACCGCCTGCCGTCATTCCATCTCTCCGTAAAACTCTAAACGCCTGGTCAAATCAATGGCCTTCAGCCGCGGTCACCCATCACTTTCTTTCCCCTTTTAGTGAACGCGGCGATTACTCGTCCGGCCCATCCGGCCTGGTGCGCCAGCGGCGGTGCATCCAAAACCAAGCCTCCGGACAGGAGCGCACCGCCTCTTCGAGCCTTCTTGTGGCCTCGGCCGTTATCTTGAGAGAGTCGAGCTCCCTGTCACCCGTCTCAGGCGCCTTCAATAGCGGCCCATAAACAACGCGGTACCCGCCATCGCCGAGTGGGGTGGCAAAAACGGGCAGCACGGGCACGTTGCGCCTGGCGGCCAATGAGCCCATCGCTGGAGTCGTGGCGGCGGGCCTGCCAAAAAAGTCCACGAAGACGTGGCCCGGTTCGCCCATGTTTTGGTCAATAATAAAGGCTATCCCGCGCCCTTCTTTCAGCCCTTTGAGCATCTCTCTAGTGGCGTTATGCTTGTGAACGACCCTGTTCCCGGTGCTCTCGCGAAGCTTCGCGAGGAACTCTTCCAGGTAGGGATTGTCCAGAGGCCTCGTGACCATCCATAGAGGATAGCCGAGAGCCGCCTGGAGGTGGGCCACCCATTCCCAATTTCCAAAATGTCCGGAGACAAGGAAATAGCCGCCAGGGTTGCGCGCGGCCTCCTGCAAGTGATCCCAGCCAACTATCTTGGTGCGGCTGAGCGCCCTGAACGCATCCTTGCGCTGCATCAGGATTTCGCACAGAAGGCGGCCGAGGTGTTCGAAGGATTTCCTTGCCACCGTCTCCCGCCATTTGGCATCTTTTGATGGCCAGGCGCGCTCGAGATTCTGAAGAGCGATGGCCCGGTGGCGGGCATCCAGGCGGTAGGCCAGCCTCCCAAGCGTTCTGCCAAGCCAGAGCCTGCCGCCTAATGGCATAGGCCACAAGAGGGCATATATCGCCCTTACGGCCACGAGTTCCGCCAGCCACCTTGCCGGATGACGCTCAGGCGAGGGCATGCCGCGCCTCCAACGCGCCAAGGATGCGGCCGAAGACAACATCAACGTCGCCGCCCCCGTCCACCGGAACGATCCTGTTGGGAAACTCAGCAGCCAGCGCTTCATATCCCGCGGCAACGCGCCGGTGAAAGGCAAGCGCCTCCGCCTCGAAACGGCCTTCGGCGCTCCCAAGGCGGCGGTTGCGCGACCTGGCCCTGGAAACGGCCTCACAGGCGTCCAGGCGCAGCCAGATTGTCAAGTCCGGTTCCAGGCCCGCAATTGCTATGGCGTGAGCCGCCTCAACGGCAACGCGCGGAAGGCCGCGGCCCCACGACTGGTACGCTCTGGTGGCATCCCCGTACCTGTCGCACAAAACCCATTTGCCGCTGGCCAGGGCGGGACGGATGACGCGGGCAACGTGCTCCGCCCGCTCCGCGGCGTACAAGAGCAACTCGGTTTCAGGCGCCACGCTGTAAGACTCCGAAAGAAGCAAAGCACGCAAGCTTTTCCCTATTGGAGATCCGCCTGGCTCGCGCGTCAGGGTCACGGCAATCCCCCGCTTCCTCAAATGGCCGGCCAGCCTGGCAATCTGCGTGCTTTTTCCGCAACCCTCGATGCCCTCAAAAGTCAGAAACATCCCGCCTCCATGCCGATTGTACCAGAATTGCAAGTCCCGCAGGAAGGCGCTGGCGGCAAGAGTTGCATTTTCAGCGGCGCTGGAGCACTATTTTGGTGGGAGGCTTGAATGAACAAACATCACGTTGGACTTTTTCTCTCTCTCGCCGCAATCATTTTGGCGACGCTGCCAGCCATTCCAACCAAGGGGCGGGCGCCAACCTATGCTTCCTGCTTTATAGAGGTCAGCGACGCCTCCGGCCAGCCGATGCCCGGCGCGCTTATCACGTTTCGCGGCCCCGACGGCAAGGTCGCGCGGTCCATCAATACGACGGCCAAAGGTTCCTGCATCGCCACAGGCCTTGTTTCAGGAGTCACCTACGACGTGACGATCAGCGCCTGCGGCTACAATAAGGCGGAAATGAAGGCGGCGCCCGACGCGAACGGCCCGCTTCTCAAATTATCGGCCAGGCTGGAGAAAGCTTACGCTCAAAAGGCGGCATCGCTCTCAAAGTCCGGCGATCCAACCGGCGCAATCTGCGGCCGGCCGTGGACGGATCGTGC
>JAEMPZ010000042.1 GCA_022759065.1 Acidobacteriota bacterium
AAGGAGGCCCAGGGCCGAAGCCATTTGCCCAAGGACCACTTCAAGGGGCCGTCCCGATTCGCGCTCATCAAGCTTTTCGCCTACGCAAAGCACCGGGCGCAGCCCGGCGTTCAGCGCGGCGGAGAACTTCTTCGCGATTCGGCTCTCGGTTTCGCCGAAAACATGGCGCCGCTCCGAATGTCCCACCAAAACGTAGGAACAACCGGCATCGGAAAGCATCGGCGCCGAAATCTCGCCGGTAAAGGCGCCCTCGGCCGCCTCATGCAGGTTTTGGCCTCCCATCTCCTGCCCGGGCGGAAGCATTCTTTTGACCGCGCCAAGCAGGGTGAACGGCGGAAAAAATGCAACCTCGCGCTCCGCTGGCATGGCAAGAGGGCGCCACGCCGCGAAAAAGGCCTCAGCTTCGGCGCGCCCCTTGTACATCTTCCAGTTCGCCGCGATTAGGATTTTCTTCATGCGCCCCTCCGCGGTTCGGATTATAGCTGAAGCCACTTGCTACTGCAAAGTTATCGCGGTAAGATTGGGGCAGGGAGGATTTCACGTGGAACGACCTGAGAAACCAGCGTCGGATGCGACCCCTTCCGGGGTGACGGTGGAAGATCTCTGCTCCATCGCCAACCAATTCGCGAGCCAGAACCGCCTTCGAGAGGCGGTCAGCGTCTACGAGAAGGCGGTCAAGCTCTTTCCAGACAGCCTTGCCCTCAAGATCAACCTGGGCAAGACGCGGAACCTTCTCAAGGAAAAGGAGGAGGACGAGCGCAAGAGGCTCATGGGAAGGTTTCAAGAGGAGCGTTCCCGCCGCGACCGCCTTTCTTTCCAATTTACCTCCATGGGGGGGCTTTTTCTTTCCAAGAGCCAGGAGGAGCGCGCCGCCGAATGCTTTCGCCTCGCCCTTTTGAACAATCCAGAAAACGCCAACGCCAGAATGGAAGTGGCGCGCGGTTATTACAAGGCCAACGATTTCACCTCGGCCATCAAGGAGCTTCGGAACCTTCTGGCCATTGACCCGTTCAGGGCCGAAGCGCACGCGCTTTTGGGGCGTTCGCTTTTTTACCTGAAGAATTACAAGGCGGCGCTTAACAGCATCGTTGACGCAATGATTCTGGACAACGCCGCTTCGAAAGCTTCCCCCCCCGAGCTGATCGAGAAGTTCAAATACCTCCTCGAAAAAATGGACATCCACAGCAGGGCCGAGCGAAACGACCTCGTCAAATCGCGCCTTGAGCTCTTCGACCAGTGCGTAAAGCACCTTGATCTGGAGAAAGAATCGGTCCTCGGACGGGCGCCAATGAGAGGGCTGAAGGACCTGGGCAAGCCGAAGCCGGAGGAAGCGGCGCGGCCGGACCTTCTGAAACTGGCCCTGCGGTTGAGAACCTTCGATCTCCTGGCGGCGCTTTCGGATGAAAATCTCTTTACGATTTCGCAGCAGATCAATCAGATCAAGGTAAAGCAGGGCGAGCTAGTCTTTGACGAGGCAGACGAGAGCGACATTCTCTACCTCCTCGAAAGCGGCCAAGTCCTGCTCCAGAAGCAGACGCCGTTCGGGCCGCAACCGCTGTCCACCGTTGTGAAGGGGGACTTCTTCGGGGAGATGAACTTCATTGACCCGGCGAGCCGGAGCGCCGACGCCGTCGCGGTCAAAGACTGCGCGCTCTTTGCTTTAAGGCGAGGGGACGTCGAAATGCTCTTCGACGCCCGCAAGGAGGTCGCCGTGCAGTTCTACTGGCACTTCTGGAAGTCGCTTTCGCGGCGAACCAGGGAAGCGAACAACCTCCTTAAGACTTTCTTCGCGCAAGAAGCCGGGGGGGCGCAGGAACTAGACCAAGAACAGGTCGCCGCCTCCAAGGCCATCTCGATAGATCTGGACCGCAAGCTGAAGCTTCTGCAGGAGCGGGGCCTTTCAGCCAAGGAGCTGAGGCTGCTGGCGGCTTTTTCGGTCGAGGAGCTATACAATCGCGACGAGCTGATATTCCGCGAGGGGGACGTCGGCGACCGGCTCTACATCATTTTGGACGGGAAGGTGCGAATAACGAAGCACATTCCCGGAGCCGGCGAAGAGGCGCTTGCCATACTCGGCAAAGGCGATTTTTTCGGGGAGATGGCGCTGATAGACAATGAGCCCAGGTCCGCCGACGCCAAGGCCCACGCAAATGGAACCACGGTGCTGACCATTTCGCGCGAAGTGCTTAACGAAATCCTTTCGGTTGACATCGAATCCGCCTACCAGTTTCTCTCCATCATGTGCCGCATACTGACCCAGCGGCTGAGGGAGATCAACCTGAAAATCATCCAATGGCGGCTCATGTCGGGGGGATTTTGAAGAGACAAAGTTAGAAAGTGAGAAGGTAAGAGCGCGGGCGGTTCCAGCGAGGTTCTCGTGAATCTTTATTCAGCTTCAGCGATGAGGGATATTGACCGGAGGGCCATCGAAGGGTTGGGCGTGCCTTCGCTCGCGCTCATGGAAAACGCGGCGAAGGCCGTCGTCTCGGTCATCCTTTCAAAAGCCAAGGAACGCCTCGAAGGCAAGAACGTCATCATTTGCGGAAAGGGCAACAACGGAGGAGACGGCCTGGCCATCGCGCGGCTTCTGCTCGAACGCGGGGCAAGGCCCGTGGTGTGCCTGCTTTCGCGCGAGGCCGAGCTATCCGGCGACGCCGCAGCGCAGTTGGGGCTGGCAAGGCGGGCGGGGGTTCCAATACAAGAGGCTCATGGCTCGATGGAGCCAGTCAAAGTGGCGCTTGAAGGCGCCAGGCTCGTGGTTGACGCCATATTGGGCACCGGAACGCGTGGCGCGGTCACCGGATTTCTGGCGGAAGTCATCGAGGCCGTTAACGGTTCCAGCGCATTCGTGGTGGCTGTTGACATCCCCTCCGGGCTGAGCGGCGAAAGCCTTGCTCCCACCGGGCCTGCTGTCCGCGCCGACATAACCGTGACGCTGGGCTTCGGCAAACCAGTCCTCTTTACGCCGGAAGGCGCGCCCTTCTGTGGAGATGTGGTAGTAAAGGAAATTGGCATACCAGAAATTGCGTCACGGGACATCGCGCCGGCCGCTATCGCACTCGATGAGCAATGGGCTCATCCCTTTTTCGTTCCACGCTCTCCCACGGCGCACAAGGGTTCATGCGGCCGCGTGCTTCTCGTGGCCGGAAGCGCTGGCAAAGCTGGCGCGGCGGCCCTCGCCGCCAGAGGCGCGCTTCGCGCCGGCGCGGGGCTGGTTACGGTGGCTATTCCCGAGCCCGCTCAAGGCGCGCTATCGCCGCTTCCTGAAACGATGACCTTGCCTCTTCCCGCGACCCAAGAAGGCACGCTTTCGATGGACGCCCTCGTTCCGCTTCTGGACTTCGCCAGCCAGGCTGAGGCCGTCGGAATCGGTCCCGGCCTCGGGAGCCTTCCAGAAACGGCGGCCTTGATCCGCGAACTTTACGCTAGGCTGCCTTTCCCAATGGCCGTGGACGCCGACGCGCTCAACGCCTTCGCCGGGAACGAAGAGGCGCTGTGCCGCCACGCCGGGGCGCGCCTCCTCACGCCACACCCAGGCGAAATGGGCCGGCTAGCGGGGCTTGGGGCAGCGGAAGTCCTCGCGTCAAGATACGCTCTCGTGCCTGATAAAGCCGCTCTCTGGAACTCGGTAATCCTTCTGAAAGGCTTTCGGACGTTAGTTTCCGACGGCCGGGAACCGTGGCGGATCAACCTTTCCGGTGGCCCCCATTTGGCGGGGCCTGGCATGGGGGACGTGCTGACCGGCATCGTCACAACCCTTTTGGCGCGCGGGATGAGCCCGCTCGACGCGGCATCCCTGGGCGCGTGGTGGCACGGCAGCGCAGGAGACGAAGCATTCGCGCGGCTTGGAGGCTACGGCTTGCTGGCGTCCGAAGTCGCTGACGCGCTTCCAGTCATCGAAGGGCGGCTCAGGACACGGGGGATGGGGACGAGGGATAAGCCGGGATGAAGGAAAGGGTGCCTGTAAAGGGCGTTTCCTTCCCGTTGCCTACGCTGAACGCGACAAGGCGGCTCGCGCGCCTTCTCTCCGCCCACCTTGCCGGAAACGAAGTGGTGCTTTTGTCGGGCGAGCTTGGCGCAGGAAAAACCACCTTCACAAGGTTTCTGGCCGAGGCGCTGGGAATTGACCCATCATGGGTTTCCAGCCCTTCGTTCACCCTCGTGCAGCGATACCCGCCGGGAAAAAGAGGCTTGGCAATCACCCACGTTGACCTGTACAGGCTGCCTGAAGGCTCCGACCTTGAACCTCTAGGGCTGCATGAGATTCTTGCGTCGCCGGACCTTGTGGTCGTCGAGTGGCCCGCCTCCGCCGAGCAGTTCTGGGCCGAATCCCAGCGGCCTCTGATACGCGTCGCCTTCACTGGGATTGGCCGCCAACGCAGCGCGAGCGTTGAAGGCCTGGCCATGAGTCAGAGCAAATCTTGAATGTTGGAAGCTGAACCATAAAGCACACCTGCCCAAGCTTGTCTTTTCAGGGGGCACGGTTCGGGTCGCATTCCGAAGCGAAGCAAGGAATGCGCGTCCCGGCGCGTCGCGCTGGCGCGTTTGCACGCGCAAGCGGACGGTAAGTTAGAGGGTAAGAAAGTAAGAAGGTCAACCAATGCAATTAACGCGCATGGATGCGCA
>JAEMPZ010000065.1 GCA_022759065.1 Acidobacteriota bacterium
CAACTCACAACTCATAACTCTCAACTTGCGACTTGCCTCATTAACGCATCCGCGCCTCTGCGGTTCAACATTCGTCAGCGCGCAAGGTGAAGGGCTGAAATAGGTTACTGGCCCTATTTATTAGGCCTCATCCTTCATGCATCAGCCGTCACAGCATCATGATTCCCCCGCTGACGGGGATGTACTGGCCCGTGACGAAGCGGGACGCGTCCGATGCCAAGAAAAGCACCGCTCCGGCGATGTCTTCCGGCAGGCCGTTTCGTTTGAGTGGAGTCGCCCTCGCCGAGGCCTCTTTCGCCTCGGCCGGCAGAAACGATGTGGCATCCGTGAGCGTGAGGCCGGGCGCGACCGCGTTTGCGCGCACGCCGGACGGCCCAAGCTCGAGCGCGAGGGACTTGATAAATGCGTCCAGCGCCGACTTGGCGGAGCTGTGCGCGCAAAAGCCCTGGCCTGGATGGCGGGAAAGGCCGCTGCTAATGGCGATGACGCTTCCAGATTTCCTTGCCACCATGCCCGGAACCACGGCCTTGCAGCAGTTGAAGGCGGCCTTCATTTCTCCGAGCAGCTTTGCCTCGAAGGCATCCCATGGATACTCAAGGAATGGCTTGACCGGAAAACCGATCGAGGCGTTGATTACGAGCACGTTCAAGGGGCCAAAGGCCTTCTCGGCGGCCTTCGCCATCTCATCAACCTGCTCCCGTTCGCGCACGTCGGCCTTTATGGCCAAGGCCCTGCCGCCCTCCGCGCCGATTGCCGCCACGACCTCCCGCGCCGCCTTCTCGCTCTGTAAGTAATTCACAACCACCGCCGCGCCTCGCGCGGCCAGCAGCTTCGCCGTGGCCGCGCCGATTCCGCGGCTCGCCCCCGTTACTAGAGCAACTTTGCCTTCCAGTTCCATGGTCTCCTCCTTGATAGTACCTAGTGATTAGTGATTAGTGATTCGTGAATGGGCGGAAAATTTCTCAATCCGCATGATGCGCTCTTCAGTGGCGCCGTCACCAGTCACAAGCCACGAATTGCTACCGCGGGCACGCGCCAAGTTTTTCGTCGGCCTCTCTTAGCCTCCGCGCCAGGACTTGAATTATACCCTCAGCGATTTCAACCTGCTCGTGAAGCACTTCGTAAAACGCATCGCTTGAGATTTGCAGGAGTTCCGTGTCCGGGGCCGCCACCACGGCGGAGGCGCTTCGCCGCTGCGCTTCGAGGACGGCCATCTCGCCAAAAGCCTCTTTCGGCCCAAGCCGCGCTATGGTCTTGTCTCCTATCCGAATCTCCACGGCGCCCCGCATGATCACATAGACCGCGTCACCGAGATCCCCTTCCCTGAACAGGACTTCTCCGGCGGCGCACCTCTTGATTTCGGCGACGTGCGCCAGGGGCGCTAAATCCTCCCCTGACAGGCGCTCGAAGATAGGGACGCTTTTAAGAAAAAGGATCTTCTCCACGGTACTGTACATCGGAACCTCCGTAGCCGCTGCTAGGACTTGGGCAAGCCTGGCAACCGCCGGGTCCTTGTCCTCCTTGAGTTTCGCCACGCGCGCCCTTTCCTTCTCTCCTCCCAAAGCCGCCACCGCGATCAGCGCCCCCTCGCGGGCGAGCGGCTCTAAGTCATCAAGGCGCGAAAGCGCGAGCGCCATTACGCCAATCTCGCGATGAACCGCGGCCGCGTGAAAAGCGACGAGCGCCGCGTACGGGTTGTCGTCCTGGCACATGTCCCTCAGGAACGAAACGGGCGCCTTGGCCGGCGGCGCGATGCTCTTTGCCCGCTCCAAGAGCTGGCCCACGGAAAGCTCCTCGAAAAGGGGCATTACCATCTCTTTCAATGAAGGTTCCATGAGGTTGTCCAGCACCTCCAAGGCAAACGCCCGCTGCGACGGCACGGGAAGGTTCCTGAGAACCAGTTCCACTTCGCTTCGGTCATAGCGCAGCTCCAGCAAGCGGAGGATGCGCCTCTCGGCCCTCCTGAGCCTGAGCTTGACGAAGTCCTCCAGCAATTCCGTGTGGTAGATGTCCTTCGCCACCTGCCACGACGCCATCAGCCCATAGGCGTCAACGAGCTCCACCTCGACGCGCGACTGCACCTCCGAGAGGGGAAGCGGCCTCAATCCCAGCACGCTTCTAAGGTGCCCCATCGCGGCGTAGCACCTGAGCCTTATCTGCCCCTCCACCTTTGGAGCCGCGCGCCGCAGCGCCTCAAAGGCTCTTACGTCGGCGATATTCCGCGCTATCCGGGGGACCAGAAGCCTCGCCCCCCACGGCGCCCTGCCGTCGCAAAGAAGCGCCATTAGGGGCTCAAGCGCCGGGGGCCCCATCGCTGCAAGCGCCCTCGAAGCCCTCCGACGGTGCGCGTCTCCTGCAAGCTCCTGAAGGAGGACCGGAATCAGCCTCGGGTCGGCCGTAGCCGCGGCGGCTTTAAACGCGGCGGCGCGGACCTTGCCATTCGGATCCCGCAAGAGATTTCTGAGCGGGCGGTAGGCCGGCGAGCCCAGCTTCCTCAGAACGTCCGCCGCTTCAATCCGAACCGCGGGCTGGCCGCTCGACAGCAACGCCTGAAGGCGCGCCGTGCCTAGCATCGCCCCCTCCACCCCGGCCTTGGTGATGAGGCCAGCGGTGGCAGCGACGCGCGCGACCTTCTGCGAGTCGTCCAGAAACGGCGCGACGAGATCAACCGCCTCGTCTCCCTTCAGGGAGCAAATGGCCTCAATGGCGGCGGCGCGAACCTCTGCATCCTCGTCACTCAATGCCGCCAGCGCTTCTGGAGCGCAGCTTGGCTCCCCAAAATCCGCCGCGCGCAGAAGCGCCTGGCGCCGCACCCGCGCGTCCGGATGGCCGCAAAGCCGTTTTATCGCTTCGCTCAATTGCGGGCTCTTTTGCGCGCAGAGCCGGTCGAAGGCGTGCAGCACGACCGCCCGGTCTTCTGAATCGAGCGCGCGAAGCAGGACCTTTCTACTCTCCGAATCCAGGACAAACTCCTGGTCGAGCGCGAAAGCGCCGGCCAAGCCGGAAACCGACGCCTCAAGCGACCGCAGGTAGAGGCGCCTCACGCGCGGCAAAAGCAAAAGCCACAAGATGGCAACCGGCAGCGTCACGAAGGCCATCTGGCGGACTGGCACCTTGAGCGCGGCAAGCACGACCAGAGCCAAGCCGCCCAGGCCGTATGAAAGAGGCTTGACGGCGACCTCCAATAGCGCGCGCGCCTTCGCCTTCACCGCCGGGGCGAAGGGAACATAGAGCACCTGCATCGCCGTCTCGTGAATGGTGAACTGCAACCCGTTGTCGCTGAACTTCATCACGCAGGCGGCCGCAAGGCCTCCGGTAACCAGCAGCGCCGCCGCCGACCCCGTGAAGCAGAGCGGCATGACCAGAAGCGCGGCAAGCACGCCGAACCGCTTCAAGAGCGTGGGCGTGACAAAGAGCTGGACAAGAAGCCCGGCCAGGCCAGCCCCCGCGTAAAAGAGGCTGAAGAAACTCGCCAGCGCGTCCTCGCGAAAACTCTGGCGCGCTATCATCTTGAATTGATAGTCCCCGATTGTAAGCGCCAGAAAAATGAGAAGAAGCATCGCGCAAAGCGTGACCACGTAAGGTTGCCGCAGCAACCTGCCCGTTGGCTCGCCCTTGCCCCGCGAAAACCGCTGCTGCCTTCGCGCGCACTCGCACTTCCCGATTGCCGTGGCCAGCCCCGCCATGACGAACATGATTCCCGCCATGACCAGAAGGAGCTGTTCCGTCCCAAGTGCTTTCACGGCAAGGCCGGCTGATAGGCCGACCACGATAAAGCCTATGATCCTCGCGGAACCTATCGTTCCGAAAAGCCTTTTCGCCGACCTAGGGTCGTGCAGGTCATTGGCTAGCGTCCAGAATTGCATTATAAGGAGGAACGAAACCACGTCGGCCCATACGTAAAAAACCGGATATATCCACGAAAGCCCGGCCCTCACCGCGAACCAGATCGCGACGTAGCTCGCGGCCCCGACCGCCAGCGCCACCTGAATCTGGACCTGCCTTGATGCCCGCTCGCTGACCGCGCCGTAGAAAATGGCCACCAGAGCCGAGAAGACGCCGAAGAGGACGAACATCCAGGGCAGAACCGAAACGGGATAACGGCTGAGAAAGAGCGTGTCCCTGGCGGTCCTTCCAAGAATGAATATCGCGCTCGCGCAGAAAAGATACAGGAAGAGCAGCGCGGTCCGCCGCCCCTCGTGAGGCCTTATGCCCAGAAGCCCCGCCAAACCGCCCGCGACGGCCTTGGCGCCGCCAAGCTCACCCCCGGCCACGGGCTCCACCATGCTTCCGCCTTTCCTCGCGCCTCGCGCCGCGCGACCCGTGCGCTGCCTACACGTGAAGAATAGCCGCCACCAGCGGGACAGTCAAGGGGCACGACGGACGCGCGAAGAAAAGATATTCACCGCAGAGGCGCAGAGGCACGGAGGAAGAACAAGCCAATTAACCGCAGATGGACACGGATGGACGCGGATGGGGAAGGAAGGCGTCAGGAGTCAGGAGTTAGGAGTAAGACGTTAGACGTTAGACGTTAGACGTGAGACGGCAGACGGCAGACGGCGGACGGCAGACGGACGACGGACGCGCGAGTTGATGCGCGGTCGTCGGTCGTCGTTG
>JAEMPZ010000016.1 GCA_022759065.1 Acidobacteriota bacterium
GGTTCGCCGCCGTGCTCGCCGCAGATTCCGATCTGGAGCTTTTTCCGCGCCTTGCGCCCCTTCTTTACAGCCAGCTTCATCAACTCTCCGACGCCTTCCCTGTCAATGCGCTGGAATGGGTCTGAAGGGTAGATTTCAAGCCTTACGTACTCTCCCAAGAAGCCGCGCACGTCATCGCGGGATATGCCGCACGTCGTCTGCGTCAGGTCGTTGGTCCCGAAGCTGAAGAACTCGGCGCTCTTGGCGATCTTGTCGGCGACCACGCAGGCGCGAGGCAGTTCGATCATCGTCCCTACCAGATAGTGCAGCTTGACCTTGGCCTTTTTGATGACCTCCCCGGCAATGCGCTTCGTCATGTCGGCGAATATCTTCATCTCGGCCGCGGTCGCGACGATGGGTATCATCACTTCAGGCTTAACGGGCACGCCCTCCTTCGCCACGTCGCACGCCGCCTCGATGATGGCGCGCACCTGCATCTCGTATATTTCAGGGTATGTCACGCCGAGGCGGCAGCCCCGGTGGCCAAGCATCGGGTTATTTTCGTGGAGCCCTTCGATCCGCTCCTCAATGACTTCGGGCGTGACCTTGAGCTCGTCCGCGACGGCCTTGACCTTTTCGGCGAAGACTTCCGGCTTGAGCGCCTCGCGCGAAGGCAGAAACTCGTGCAGAGGAGGGTCCAAAAGCCTGACGGTCACGGGCCGCCCGTTCATTGCCTTGAAGATGCCGGCGAAATCCTGCTTCTGCATCGGAAAGAGGTAGGCAAGCGCGGCTTCGCGCTCCTGCTTGCTTTCTGAAAGAATCATGCGGCGGACGTAGTGAATGCGCTCGCCCTCGAAAAACATGTGCTCCGTGCGGCAAAGGCCGATGCCCTGCGCGCCTAGCTTGACGGCCATCTCGGCCTGCCCCGGCGTGTCGGCGTTGGTCCAGACCTCCATCTTTCGGTACTTGTCCGCCCAATCCATCAGCTTCTTGAACTGCTGGTAGTTTCTGCTGGACTCCGGCGCCAGGCCGCCGTTTATGACCTGGAGAACTTCGCTCGGTTTCGTTGGAAGCTGGCCGAGGATGACCTCGGCGGTGAATCCGTCAATGGAGAGCCAGTCGCCTTCCTTGACTTCTCGGCCCTTGACGGTCATGAGCGATTTTTCGTAGTCAATTTCCAGCGCCCCGCAGCCGACGATGCAGACTTTGCCCATCTGCCTGGCGACGAGAGCGGCGTGGCTCGTCATGCCGCCCATGGCGGTTAGAATGCCCTGTGCCGCGTTCATGCCTCGGATGTCCTCCGGGCTGGTGAATTTCCTCACGAGAAGGACCTTTTCGCCTTTGGCGGCCCAAGCTTCGGCGTCGGAGGCGTTGAAAACGACGCGCCCGCTTGCTCCGCCGGGACCGGCGGGCAAGCCCTTGGCTATCACGTGTCCATCCTTGACGGCGCGGGCCTTCGCCTCCTGATCGAAAATGGGCGAGAGGAAAGCGGCGATGCCATCCGCTTCCGGCCTCAGTACCGCCTCCTTTTCGCTGATCAGCCCCTCGGCTTCCATGTCAACGGCCATGCGCGCCGCCGCGAACGGGTGGCGCTTCCCGGTGCGCGTCTGCAGCATCCATAATTTTCGATCCTCGATCGTGAATTCGAAGTCCTGCATGTCCCTGAAGTGGGACTCGAGCTTGCTCCGGATCTCGACGAGCTGCTTGTATGCCTCCGGAATGATTTTCTCCAATTCCGCCACCGGGCGGGGCGTGCGGACGCCCGCCACGACGTCTTCTCCCTGGGCGTTCATAAGGAACTCGCCGTACATGCGGTTTTCGCCCAGCGCCGGGTCCCTCGTGAAGCCCACTCCGGTGCCGCTGGTCTCGCCGCGGTTGCCGAAGACCATCGTCTGAACGTTGACCGCCGTGCCCCAGTCGCTTGGGATGCCGTACAGGTTGCGGTAGGCTATGGCCCTGTCGTTCATCCAAGAGCCGAATACGGCCCCGATAGCTCCCCAGAGCTGCTCCCAGGGATCCTCGGGGAAGGTGACGCCCAGTTTGGCCTTGATCTCGTCCTTGAACAGCTTTACGAGGCGCTTGAGATCCGCGGCCGTCAAATCGGTATCGTAGTGGGCGTTCGCCTCGCGCTTGACGTTTTCGAGGATGACCTCGAAGGGATCCTCCTCTTTTTTTGACGCCGGCTTGAGCCCGAGAACAACGTCGCCGTACATCGCCACGAACCTGCGGTAGGAATCCCACGCGAAACGCTCATTCGACGTCACGGCCGCCAACCCCTGCACGGTCTGATCATTGAGGCCGAGGTTCAGAATGGTGTCCATCATGCCCGGCATTGAAGCGCGGGCCCCAGAACGAACCGAGACCAAAAGCGGGTTCTTCGGGTCGCCAAATCCCCTGCCCATGATCTTTTCAACCCGCGCCACCGCCTCTTTGACCTGCCCGGCCAAATCAACCGGGTAGCTGTTCTTGTTGGCATAGTAATAGGTGCAGACCTCCGTCGTGATCGTGAATCCTGGAGGGACGGGAATGCCAAGGTTCGTCATTTCGGCGAGCCCCGCGCCCTTTCCGCCCAGAAGTTCCTTCATCTTGCCGGTGCCTTCGGCTTTTCCGTCTCCAAAGAAGTAAACCCACTGACTCATAGGAGCCTCCTCTAAACAAGGCGTGTAGTTTACCACGCCAGGGCCGGTTGTGGAGCGCGTCACGAACCTGTTTTTTCGATGTGGTGAAATGGCTCAGGGCAATATGTCCGCCACTTGGAAGTAGTAGGGGCCGTTGCCGCGCCTAAGCTCGGGAATGAGACGCCCTATGACGGTAGAACCCGGACTAACGGAATCGCGCCCCCATCCGCTGGCCGCGCCGTCCCACGCGATCATGCGCGCGCTCGAGCCAGCCGCCAGCCGGACGTCCCAAAAGAGATGGCGGCCGTTGACCAGCCGGGGGCCGCTCGAAGCAACGTTGCGAAGGCCGATATACGGCTCCTTGGCGTCGGGCCCAAGTGGGTCCAGGCGCGAGAGGGCCAGCCACGCCTCGTGAAGGCGGGAAGCTTCCAATGGATAGTAGCCCCTCGGCTTTCCCCTTTCCGGCGGCGGCGCGCCATCCTGGAGCCTGTTTTCCAGGGCCGCAAGTTTGTCGGTGCTTACCGTGAACCCGGCCGCGCCCGCGTGGCCGCCGAAGCGGTCCAGAATGTCCGAGGCGGCCCGAAGCCTTTCAGTGACGTTGTCTTCGCCGAATGCTCGCGCCGAACCTGTCCCGATGCCATCCTCAATCGCGACCACGAAGGCGCTGCGCTTTTTCTCTCCGGCCAGCCTCGCCGCGACCGGCCCCACTACGCCCTTGTGCCACGAGGCGGAGGCGGCAAATACGACGGGAAGCCCTTCATCTCCGGCCGCGCGCGATGCCTCCTCGTAAGCAGAAGCCTGGAGCTTTCGCCTCGTCTCGTTGAGGGCTTCGAGGCGGCCCACCATGCGCGCCGCTTCGGCGGGGTCTCTTTCCAGCATCAGGTCAAGCACCAGCCGCGCATCTTCAATGCGCCCCGCCGCGTTAAACCTCGGCGCGAGATAGAAACCAACGTGGTGGCTTGTAACGCCGTTTTCGGCGGCGCAGCGCGACAGCAGCAGGGCAATGCCAGGATTCGGCGTTGTTTCCAGGGCCTTGAAGCCGGCCTTGCAGATTCTCCTGTTCAGCGAGGACATCGCCACCACGTCGGCCACGGTCGCTATCGCAAGAAGTCTCAGGAACGGCTCCTCCGGAAGTTCCCGCCCCATCCGGCGCTGAACGGCCCGCAACAAGAGATACGCCACGGAAGCTCCGCAAAGATCCTTCAGTTCGCTGTCGCCATCTTGAAGCTGCGGGTTCACGATTATTCCCGGAGGCGCGAGCCCGGGCTGGGCAACGTGATGGTCGGTCACGACAAGGCCGCAGCCCATTGACACGAGTTCGCTCCCGACCTCTCTGGCGTTTGTCCCGCAGTCCGCCGTGACCAGCAACTGTGCTCCCTCGTCCTTCACGGCCTTCAGGCTCGCCTCCGAAAGCCCGTATCCTCCCTCGAATCGCGACGGAATGAAGGCGCTGGCCTCCGCTCCGAGGGCGCCAAGGCCGCCGCACAAAACGGCAGCGCCCATCAAGCCGTCAACGTCATAGTCGCCATGAACCAGAATTTTCCGGGATGAAAGAATCGCCTTCTCAACCTGCTCGGACGCTTCATCCAGGCCCGGTAAAGCTTCGGGGCCGGGGAATACGGGCGGCCCGTCTGCAAGCCAGGCTTCGCGCCTATCGGGGCCGTCCACGAAAGCGCAAAGAAACTCCGCTTCAAGGGGAGATAGGTTGGACCTTCGGCTGAGCTCGGCGGCCTCGTCGCTTGCGGGAATCAACCTCCACTTGTCATGCGCCAAGAACAACTCCCTCTCCTCATAAAAAAACAGAGACCGCCCCGGGAGGCGGTCTCTGATTTTTTGGTGGAGCTAGGGGGGATCGAACCCCCGACCTCTTGAATGCCATTCAAGCGCGCTCCCAGCTGCGCCATAGCCCCGCCAAGTTTTTAATTATACAGGCAAGCGGCCTTGCGGTCAAGGCGGGATGCTAGACCCCAATCCCGCGATGGAACTCTAGCGGCGC
>JAEMPZ010000256.1 GCA_022759065.1 Acidobacteriota bacterium
CCCCCAAAAGGGGCAATACCGGGATTAACCAGAGAAGCGAGATCGGCTGCATCATTACCCTCACCTACCACTTCATCAGGTTAGCTGCGTCAATATTAGTGGTTTTAGAGCGCTTGATGAAGGCCACCACGATGGCCATGCCAACAGCCGCCTCGGCGGCGCTCACCGCCATCACGAACAGGACGAAAGCGGCGCCTTGCAGGTCGCCGTAGTGCCGGCCGAAAGCAAGGAAAAGCAGGCTGGCGGAGTTGAGCATGAGCTCGACGGAGAGAAAGACCAGAATGGCCGAGCGCCGAGTAAGGACGCCTATCAGCCCCGCGACGAACAGAAAGACCGAAAGGATTAGAAAGGGGCCCAGCGCCATCATTCCCAAATCCTCCTCGCCATTACGACCGCCCCGACCATGGCCGTCAGAAGCACGAGAGACGCAAGTTCGAACGGCACGGCGTAGTGCTCGACAAGAAGATTGCCGAACTGCTGCAGGCTTCCGAAAGCCCTGTCAACTTCGGTGAACGCGGGTGGCGCCGCGTTCCAAACCGCGCGCAACGCCTGGACCAGAAAAAGGACCGCCGCCACGTAAGTCGCCACCGTCTGTGTCAGGCTCACCTCTTGGCCCTGTTCGGCCATGCCGTGAGCCATGATTATGAAGACTGCCATTACCATCACGGCCCCAGCGTAGATTATGATTTGGAAAAAGCCGAGGAACGGGACGTGCAGGAGCATGTACAGGCAGCCTTGCGCCACCATGGCAACGGCCATGCAAAGCCCGGCGACCATGGGGTTTGAATGAAAGACAAGCCCAAGCGCGCCAAGAAATGCCACAAAGGCCACGGCGAAGAAAATCCAGAGCATCATGGCTTGTCTCCCTCGGTCAGCGGCTTTTCCTTGCCGGGCAGGTAGGGCGGTTTGCGCCCCCTCGCCAGAAGTTCTTCCTTTGTGTAAATAAGCCTGGTCCTATCGTAGTCGGCCAGCTCGTATTCATCCTTGAGCCATATCGCTTCTACCGGGCAAACCTCCTGGCAGTAGCCGCAGAAGATGCAAAGCCCCATGTCAATCGTGAATTCCCTGGGGAACTTTTCCTTTGCCAGGTCGGTCTCTCCAGCAACGATGTTTATCGCCCTTGGCGGGCAGATGAACTGGCAGAGCTTGCAGGAGGTGCACTTCTCGTGCCCGTCCAGGCCAGTTAGCAACACGGGCGCGCCACGGTACTTCTTGGGAAGCTCCCACCTGACTTCCGGGTATTCCAGCGTCACGCGCTTCTTGATCCTGGGAATGTGGCGGAAGGTTATGGCCAGCCCCTGCAAGATCGCGGGGAAGTAGGTGCGCTCCCACCAGGTGAGTTTAGGCCGCTGGAGCTTCATTGCTTTACTCCAAAGCCAAAGAAGACCATCAAGGTGGTCATCAGAAGCAGATTGGCGAGGGCCAGCGGGAAGAGCCGCTTCCAGCCGATGTTCATGAGCTGGTCGTACCTGAACCTCGGCAGCGTCCACCTGACCCAGATGAAGAAAAAGAGGAAGAATGCGATTTTCGTGAAGAAAACGGCAGCGGAAAGCACGCCTCCCCAGATCGGGCCGAACTTCGCCCAGTCAACAAAAGGAAGGTTCCATCCGCCGAAAAAGAGCGTCACCAGAAGGGCCGAGGCCGTGATCATGTTGGCGTACTCGCCCATGAAAAACATGGCGAACCTGAGCCCGGAATATTCGGTGTGGTAGCCGCCAACGATCTCGCTTTCCCCTTCGGGAAGGTCAAACGGCAGCCGGTTGGTCTCGGCGAAGATCGCGACAAGGAAAACGATGAAGCCGAGGAAGTGCGTCAGGAAAAACCACGGATGACCCTTCTGCGCGTTCACGATGTCTTGAAGCCCGAAAGAACCGGACCAGATCACCACCGTCAAAAGGCTCAGCCCCACCCCGAGCTCGTATGAAACGACCTGGCTGGCGCCGCGAAGCGCGCCGAAAATCGAGTACTTGTTCCCGCTGGACCAGCCGCCCAGGATGATGCCGTATATCGCCAGGGAGGAAATCGAGAGCAGGAAGAGCAGGCCGAGGTCCATGCCTGGGGCTATCCAGAGCGGATAGGACTTTCCGGCGACCGTTATCTCCGTCCCGAACGGTATGACCGAAAAAGTCACGAGCGCCGGCACTAGCGTGCAAAGCGGGGCCAGCAGGTAAACGGGCTTGTAAGCCTGGCGCGGAGTGATGTCCTCCTTGAAGAAGAACTTCATGCCGTCGGCGACGGGCTGCAAAAGGCCGAACGGACCCACGCGGTTCGGGCCTTTCCGGTCCTGCATCCACGCGGAGACCTTTCTCTCCGCCAGCGTCGTGTAGGCGACTCCGGTAAGCACTATGGCCAGGATGACCACGATCTTTATCGCGGCCGGCAAGAGGATGGCAAGCCAAGCGTTCACGGCGCAGCCTCCTTTAGCTTAATCCCTCTGGGAAGAAGGTCGCGAAGGGACTTGTCAGCCAATTCGGGAACGGCTTTTTTCACCTCGGCGAACCACGCCGCGAAGCCTGCTTCCGGCGCCTGGCCGCCGGCGGCCGCCAGCCACGCCGAAACGGCGTCGTGGAAAGGTTTTCTGTTCCTCGGAGGCATGACGGCTCGGGCCGTTTTCTGAAGATGGCCTTTGAAATTCACCGTGGTCCCTTCCATCTCGTGCCACGCCGTCAGCGGAATGTAGACGTGGGCCAGTTCCGCCGTCGCGGTGAAGGCATCGTCGGCGACGATTAAAAGTCCAAGGCCTTGCAACGCTTTGACTAGCGCCGCTTTTTGGCTCTCGGCCGCGTCCTTGACCACGTCTTCCCTGATGATTAGCGCGGAACGCTTGTTTTTCAGCAGCGCTGCCACGTCTGGGTTTTCCTCGGACACCCCGATGCCCATCATGCGCGCGCCATAAAGATTGGGGCGGCGCTCGCGCCTGATGAGAAGGCTATCATCCTGGCCGCTGGCGACATTCAACGCGACGCCTGCCGCCCCGCCGAGGGCTTTTCCCGCGAGCAGCTTGTACGCGGCCATTTCCTCGAGCGTCATCCTGCCGGAAACGATCGCGGCGGGCGACGAAAGATCCTCTTTCTTCAGCTTCTCCATGAAGATGGGCCAGAATGCTTCAAATGTGTAGAAGGTCCAGCCCTTCTCCGTTCGAATGCCCGGCCGGTCGCGCCTTGGAAGCTCCTTGATCCGTTCGGAAAGAAGACGCCCGTAGTCGCACATCCAGAAGCCGTTCACTTCCGGATTTTCTCGCGGGACGAGGCGCAAGACGTCGCCCTTGTAGGTGTCGTATCGGACCGAGCAGCCCCGCGAGCATTCCGGGCAGACGGAGTTGGCACTCTGGAGGAACCATACCCGCTCCTTGAAGCGGAACTCCTTGCTCGTCAGCGCGCCCACTGGACAGATGTCCACGGTGCAGACCGAGTAGGGGTTGTCAAGTTTCCGGCCAGGAAAAGTGTCCACGCGGGCGTGCGCGCCGCGCTCGACCAGCGTAAGCTCGCCGGTCTTCGTGATCTCCTCGCAGAATCGGATGCAGCGAGTGCATTTGATGCAGCGCTCGCTGTCATAGACGACGTGCGCCCCTATCTCCACCCGCTTTGGGCCGTGGATCTTCTCGAAATCGAAGCGGCTTGAAGAATTCCCGTAGGTGTAAGAGTACTCCTGCAACTGGCACTCTCCGGCCTGGTCGCAAATCGGGCAGTCGAGGGGATGGTTCAAGAGAAGAAACTCCAGCACCGAGCGCTGTGCCTTGCGCGCGATCTCGCTCTTTGTGCTGACGACCATGTCGTACTTGCCATCCATCTTCTTGTCCGGAGGAAGCGACGTCACCGCGGTCGAGCACGCGGTGAGCGGCTTCGGCGCCCCCTTCACCTCCACCAGGCACATCCTGCACTGGCCAGCTATGGAGAGCGCCGGGTGGTAGCAGTAGTAAGGGATGGCGATGCCGCAACGTAGAGCCGCGGAGAGCACCGTTTCGCCCGCCTTTACCTCGATTTCCTGGTCGTCAATCTTCAGCAGTGGCATTAAATATCCTTATGCCTCAAATACGATGTGTCATCGGCGTCGCCTTTAAAGGGCAGCGCTTCTGGGCTATGTGGGCATCGAACTCCTCGCGGAACTGGCGCACGAAAGACTCAGCCGGCATAGCGGCGGCGTCCCCAAGCGGGCATATCGTCCGGCCCATGATATTCCCCGCGATCTCCAGGATGCGTTCGGAGTCTCCAGGCCTGCCTTCGCCGGCTTCAATGCGCCCGACCAGAAGTTCGAGCCAGTGGGTCCCCTCACGGCACGGCGTGCATTGGCCACACGACTCGCGGGCGTAAAACTCCATGAGGTTGTGGAGGGCTCGAACCATGCATACGGTGTCGTTCATTACTATGACGCCGCCGGAACCAGGCATGGTGCCGACGCTCTTGAGCCCGTCAACATCCATGGTGACGTCTATCTGGTCCGCTCTGAGCACCGGCGTTGATGAGCCGCCAGGTATCACGGCTTTGAGCGGCCTTCCGCCCAGGATGCCGCCGGCGTGCTCGTAGA
>JAEMPZ010000274.1 GCA_022759065.1 Acidobacteriota bacterium
GCCCAGGTGAGCGGCCTCCACGTCCCGGCACCGAGCGACGAATTCCGCGGAACTCTCCTTTGCCCCCACCGCCGCGCCCAAGGCCCTTGCCAGCGCGACCGATAGCGCGGAGGAGCCGCCAAGCCCCGCCCCGGCGGGAGAACCGCTTCTGGTCTCTATCTTCCAGCCGCCGGCCAGCTTGTAGGCTTTGCAGAAAAGTTCAATTAGCGGCAAAGCCCCCGGAGCCGATTCAGGGGTCCAGTCGTAGGCGACGCTGAAATCGGCGGAACAAAGCCTGATGCCCTTCGTGGCCGCCGGGCTCATCACGACTTCAGCCCTGAGTGAGAGCGCGACGTTTACAGTGGCGCTTCCCTCTACCAGGAGCCCCAAAGGCCAGAGGTCAAGCGTTCCTCCAGCCAGGTCCGCTCTAACGGGAGCGCTTGCAACAATCCGTTCCGCCACGAAGAGCCTCCCAATCTCGCCCGCTCATGGATGCTGGCCGGAAGAGCCGCCTTCAAGCCCTTGAACGATGTCCCTGATTCCAGCGGCCTTGGGCCCGTATGGGTCAGCAGCCAGCGCCCTTCTGAAGTAGCCAAGGGCGGTAGCGCCGTCATTCTTGCCGTTCAGGTAGAGGGAACCCAGCGTCGCAAGGTAGTCCTGGTTGTTTGGCTGGATCCTTATCGCCCGCTGAAACTGCATGATCGCCTCGTCCACGCGCCCCTGCTGGAATGCTATGCGGCCCAGGTTCGCGCAGGCCTCGTGCTTTGTCGGATCGAAGGACAGCGCTTTGGTGAAAGAAAAACGCGCCTTGTCCAGGTCGCCGCCGCTGGCCTGAACCATGCCCAACTCAAAGAACAGGTCCGCGCTCTCAAGCCCCCTGGACAATGCTCCTTCCAGCAATGGTTTCGCTTCCGCCAGCCTGTTTTGCGAGACCAAAAGCTCGGCAAGGCTGGCTATTGCTTCGCGCATGGCTGGGTTTACGGCAAGCGCCGCCTTATATTCCTTCTCTGCTGAAGCGGCGTCACCCAGGCGCTTGTAGGCGGTTCCAAGGTTCAAGTGAGCGGAATCCATCTGTGGCTTGAGGCGGACTTCCTCGATAAAGCAGGCTTTCGCCTTCTCCAGCTTCCCGCGCCCAAGGTAGGCGCCGCCAAGAATAGAAAGCGCCGGCACGTTTTGCGGGTTGCGCTTCAAAATGCCAAGCAGCATGGATTCCGCGTGGTTGAAATCGCCAGCGGCAAGCTCTTCCTGAGATTGGGCAAGCTCCGCCTCGATGCCTATCGCGTCCTTCGGGTCCAAGAGCGACTTGGGCGCCGAGCCGGGGGACGCTCCCGAGAGGTAGCCGAGGCTTACCAACGCCCGAAGCGCTTCGGCATTGGAGGGATCCTTCAACATCTCCTCGACTTTCTGGTATTCGGCGGGGTCCGGTTTCGGGTATCGTCCGAGCGCCGCTTCGAGCTTTTTTGCTTCCGCTGGTTCCGAGGCCAGGAGGTTTTCCGATTCCCCCTGCAGCCACCGGTACATTTCGGGACGAGGAGCCTCAATGTACTTGTATGGCTCGCTGACGATTGCGCGCAGGGGGGACCAGCCGTAAGTAAAAAAGCCCTGGTAGGATTCGGCGTAAATGTCGCGCGGTGGCAGGCTCTTTCCGAGCATCAGGGGCGCGAGGCTCCTGCCGTCCATTCCCTTCGCGTTGATGCCCAAGAGGTCAAGAAGAGTGGGGGCTACGTCCGACAAGCCGCAAAGCGCATGAACCTTTGTCCCTTCAGGAATGTGCCCTGGCCATGAGATAATGAGAGGCACGCGCAAAGCGTAATCGTACAAAAATATTCCGTGCTGCTTTTCGCCGTGCTCGCCCAGCCCTTCGCCATGATCGGCCATGACGGCCACCAGCGTTCCATCAGCAAGCCCCAACCGTTTCAGCCCCTGGAAGAGCGCCGCGATCTGGCTGTCCATGTAAGCGATTTCGCCGTCGTAGGGCCTTTCTTTGAAGCGCGAGGCAAAGGGTTCCGGAGGGATGTATTCGTAGTGCGGGTCGTAGTAGTGGACCCACAGGAATAGAGGCCCTTTGACGTTTTGGAGGTGGGAAAGCGCTGCCGCGGTGACCTCCTCGGCGCGGCGCTCCTCCGGGGGCCCGCCGCCTCTCGGCGCCATCGTCATGTGGTCGTCGTATACGTCAAAACCCCTTGCAAGGCCTCTGTCACTCGCCAATATGGTGGAAGCGACGACAGCTACGGTCGCGTAGCCTCGCTGTTTGAGAATGGTGGCAATGGTTGGCACGCCCTCCTTGAGCTTCAAGCCATTGACGCGCAGGTTCAGCGTCGTTGGAAGAAGCCCCGTCATAATCGTCGCGTGCGACGGCAGCGTCAGAGGAACGTGGCTCTGCGCCTCGAAAAAAGCGGCGCCGGACTTGGCAAGCTGGTCAATGGCCGGGGTTTCCGCGAAGGAGCACCCGGCGTAACCCACGTGATCAAAGCGGGTGGTATCGAGCGTGACCAGGATCACCGACGGCGTTGAGGCCGGCGGAGCCCCCGCTGCAGCTCCAAGGCAAACAAGGGCCAAAAGAAGGGCAATGATCCTGGACGATTTCATCAGCCCTGCATCCTCTTGTGTATCCAGGCCGCCAGCACGCCCACGCCATCCCGGTCAACTATCCCTGACGCCCCCCTGACCGGGTCCACCTTCTGGAGGAAATGGCCTACGCCATCCAGAATGACCGATTCCTGGCGCGGCGAAAGCGCCGGCGACGTTATGTCTTTGTGAAACGGCTGCACCATGGTGTCTTTTGCAGGGTAAGCGAGCAGCATAGGGATGTCGGCATCGGCCTTGAGGATGGCCAACGGATCAAGCGCCGCCATCTCCCTTATCACCGGAAGATAGCGCCTGCGGCCTTGATAGGTGGCCCATTCCCCCTTTCCTTTGAGTTCCGCGTCAAGGCTCTCGAGGTCGGCGTAAGCCTTGCGCATGTCATCGGGATTATCCACGCTTCCGGCCTGCTCCTTCCAAAGTCTCAGCACTCCTTTGCCAGGATACCCGATAAGAACGAGGCCGGCGGGCTTGAAGGATGCCGCTGCCGAGGCCGCGATCCAGCCTCCAACTCCCGTTCCTAGAAAAAATATCCCATTCGGCTTCACCTCGCTCCGCCCCTGAAGCCACCTTGCCAGTGCTACCACATCCGAGGCCTTTTCACTAAAGCCGCTCTTTTCCGGATCCCCCGTGCTGTCTCCGACGCCCCTGGAGTCGTACCTGACGCTCGCAACGCCCTTCTCCGCCAAAAGGTAGGCAAGCTGCTTGACCGGGGCCGCCTGCGGTCCGCCACCCGCCAGATTGCCATCCCTGTCGGTTGCAGCGACCTCCTGAACTATCAGCGCGACTGGGAAGGGCCCCTGCCCGCCCGGAAGCGTCAGAGTAGCGCCGATGGTTACTCCCCCTGCTTCAACCCTCTCCGTTTTCTCCGTGAAGGAAGATTTCTCCACGATTTCGGAGTGGGTGACGCGCGGCTCGGCCTTGGCGAAAGGCTGCGGCACGTACTTGGAGAGAATGGCCACCACGCCGTCCATGGGGACGGTTATCATAACCACCTTTCCAGCCCTGTCAACCCAGAAGGAGGAATAGAGCCCCTCTGGAATACGCACGTCGTAGTGCTTCAGAAGGCAGGTCTGATTCGAGAAGTTCGTCGCTTCCACGCCGAGGCACTCTATGGTCCCTGGGCGGTATTTCATGAACTGCGGGAATGCTATGGAGCCCTGCCACGACGGGCCTTCGCCGGTGAGCTTCTGCAGCAAAGGCGTGTAAAGACAAAATGCAAGCGGGTCAACGACGAAAAGCGTGCCCTTGGTGGTTTCATCCTTCACCCTGGAAAGCAGCGCCTTCGTCTGGTAAAAATGCACGCCGTTTGCAAGCCGCGTCAGCGAGCCGGCGTTTACGCCCAGGTCAATGCGGTCCTTCATAAGGTCGTCGGTCTGCCGTGAATAGGCCTCTGTAAAGTCATAGACGCGGCGGTCCTGGTCTATTACTTCGGTGGCCGAGTTCTCGGCCTCTACAAGGTCCGTGTCCGAAAAATCGCGGATCGTTATCCTGTACTTGTATTCGAGAAACTCGCTCGTTGAGAGCGCCTGCGTGTACTCTGGGTAGAAGTGCATGTCAATGTAGCCCCGCTTGGATGGAGGAAAAGGCTGCTTGTAGTACACTTCCGAATGGATGTTCCACTGGTCCCTCTTCTTGTCCACTTCTACCTTATAACGCTCCCATCCCTTGTTGACTCCATTGAGCAGCAGGTCGTACTGCCCCTTCTCCTCGATTTTTCCGCCAGCCAGCAGCGGAATCGCCAGAACCGCTCCGAAAATCACGACCGCCAATCTCTTGAGCATCAGCGCTACCTCCAGCCTTTACTATAGCACTTCACACCCGCCCGGTTAAGCCCCCCCCCTTTCGATAAAGGCCGTTTAACCACAGATGCGGATGGAAACAGATAGAAAAATAAAGCGTCAGGGGTGAGGCGTCAGGAGACAGGGGTGTCGGGGTT
>JAEMPZ010000236.1 GCA_022759065.1 Acidobacteriota bacterium
GGCGGGCTATCTTCTGCGCCGCAGGGATGGAGCCAATAAGTAAGAGAGTGAGAAAACGGATGACTACGACCGCGCATCAACTCGCGCATCCGTCAACCGTCGTCCCTCTATCGTCTTACGTCTAACGTCTTACTCCTAACTCCTGACGCCTTACTTTTCTATCCGCGTTCATCCGTGTTCATCTGCAATCAAATGTTGAATTTTAAATTCTCAATTTTAAATTGTGGTACTTCCTTGATTAAGGAAAGATCGTACAACAATTCAACATTCAAAATTTAACATTTAAAATTGTCCTTTGCCCCTATCAACTTGTAAACTTATCAACTCATATACTTTCCTCAGTGCCTCCGTGCCTCCGTGCCTCTGTGGTGGATACTTTTTTTCACGCGGGTTCATACAGCGTGCGGCGCTTTCGCGGCGTGAAGCCGGCTTCGGCGATGACGTGGCGCAATTCGGCCTCGTTGGTCTGGTTGCGGCAGCCGGCTGCGGCGACGACATTTTCCTCGATCATCACCGACCCTATGTCGTTCGCGCCGAAGTGGAGCGCCACCTGGCCCATCTTGATTCCCTGCGTCACCCAGCTCGCCTGGACGTTGTCAAAGTTGTCGAGGTATATCCGCGAGAGAGCAAGGAGGCGCAGGTAATCCACTCCGGTGGCGCGGCCGGAGGGCAACGAAAGCCCATCGCCGTGTTGGTAGGTCCACGGGATGAAGGCGGTGAAGCCGTGAGTCCGGTCTTGCAATTGGCGCAGGTGCTCCAGGTGAATGATGATGTCGCGCGGCTCCTCGATGGAGCCGAACATCATCGTAGCCGTCGTCCGCAGCCCTTGTTTGTGCGCCTCTTCCATCACGCCGAGCCATTGGGCGACCGTGGCCTTCCCGGGCGCCATTTCGGCCCGCACGCGATCAGACAAAATCTCGGCCCCCCCGCCGGGAATGCTCATCAGCCCGGCATCCTTGAGCCTGGATATCACCTGAGACACCGTCATCTTGTATAGCGCCGAGAAGAAGACGATCTCCGGCGGAGAAAAGCAGTGCAGATGGACATTGGGGAATTCGCGGCGCAGCAGCTTCAACATGCCCTCGTAAAAGGAAAAGGGCAAATCCGGGTTGTGGCCCCCCTGCAACAGAACGCCGGTTCCCCCGAGCTCGACGGTCTCGCGAACTTTCGCGAGAAGCTCTTCATCGGTGAGCACGTAGCTTTCTTCGTGGCCGGGCTTCCGCGAGAAGGCGCAAAAGGTGCAGTTCGAGACGCAGACGTTTGTATAATTGACGTTGCGGTCAATAATGTAGGTTACGATGCCCTCGGGGTGCTTCCGCGCGCGAGCGGCATCGGCGGCGCTGCCGAGTTCAAGAAAAGGGGCAAATACCAGCAGCGCTTCGCCCTCTTCGGGGGTGAGGCGCCTCCCCTCGCAGGCCTTGTCGAGGGCATTGGAAACAAGCGCGTTAGCGGCAGAGGCGTTCAACGTCAATCTCCTTTCCGAAAGCGTATCTCAAAAAAAGCCCCAGGGCTTTCAATTCGGGCTCGCCCAGATTGTAGTGAAGGTGGCGGGTCAGGTAATCTTCGGCGGCTTTGACTCCGAAGCCCGAACGGCCAGCATAATCGCGCGCTATTTCGCCGATCCGCTCCTTCCCGTAATCGTATGAGCTTTGAAGGACGGGACGTGCTTCATCGGCGACGTTCCTATTCCTCGCCGCCCAAACGGCGAAGACAAAAGGCAGGCCTGTCTCGTCAGCCCACCTTTTTGCCAAATCCATCCGGTTGTGACTTTTGAGCGGCTCCGGCAGTTCCAGCGCCTGGTCCCCGATGACGAGCAAAGCCTGGTCTTCGCGCAGCGACACGGGAAGCTCACGCCACTCCGCGTAGCTTGGAGAGAGCCCCTCAGAGCGCTCAAGGATGACCCGGGAAAGGGCCTGCGATGTCCGGCTCGACGGGTCTAAAAGTACTTCGCGGACATTTTCAACCGCCCCCCCGAAAACCAGAAGAACCGACGTCACCTCTCCTGCCGCTGCCACGCCGAAAGGGGCGGCGACTACGAGGCCTTCGTCCATGGCGAGCGTGGCGGCAGGGACAAGGCCCACATCCGCGCCACCAGAGAGCAATTTTGCGGCGCAGGCCGAAGGCTTGTCAAAGGAAACCGTCCAGTCTCCGGGATGAAGCCCCGCGCGAAGCCCCCAGCAGAGCGGAGCGGCGTTAAGGTAACCCACGGCCGAGATGCGCATGTGGTTAACTACTTCCTTCCGAACCATGCGAGAACTTCGGCCTCGCGCAGGGTGTGGATTATCGGCCTGCCGTGGGGACAAGTCAATGGGGCGCCGAGCGAGAAGAGCGTGTCCAGAAGAAACTGCATTTTCTCAAGCGTCAGCGGGTCGTTGAGCATCACGGAGCCGCGGCACGAGCGCATGATAAGCACCTTCTTCCACTGCTCCCTGGGAGTTTTCAGAAGTTCGCCCGCCGATTCAAAAAACTCATCGAGGATCAAGTTGATTTCCCTTTCGGTCAGAAAGGCGGGCGCGCCTCTGACGGCCACTCGCCCCTCGCCAAAAAGCTCGGCGTCGAACCCCTGCGCGGTTAGAAGCTCGGCGAATTCCGCGGCCCTGTGCTTGACGTTCCTGGGCAATTCGTATGGGCGTGGGTCAAGGAAAGGCTGCACCGGGCCTTGCATCTCAATGAAACGCCGAAGCTGCTCGAATCTTATGCGCTCGTGTGCGACGTGCTGGTCCACGACATAAAGCCCGTCGGGCCCGTCGCAAATGATGAAACTCTGGCGCCATTGCGCCAGGGCTCTAAGGGGGGCGGGGTTAAGCGCGCTCGCGGCGTCAACGTCGGGCGCCTTAGAAGAGGGCGCTGAAATGAAAAGGGGAGAGGTCTCCCGCACCACATGGTTAGACGCCCAGGCGAAGGCCGGAGAGGCTTGCGGGACAAAGCTTCCAGCTGCTGCAGGAAGAGGCGCGCCGGGGGCGATCGCCCTCCGGATGCCGTGCAGCACGGCCTGATGAACGCCCTGGCTGTCGCTGAAGCGGACCTCGCGTTTCGTCGGGTGAACGTTCACGTCCACCGCCGAAGCGGGAAGCGTCACGTTCAGCAAAAGGACGGGATAACGTCCCTTGGGATGGGTGTTTTCGTAAGCCATCGCCACGGCGTGCTGCAACAGCCTGTCGCGCACGAAGCGGCCGTTGACCAGCGTGAACTGGTAACGCGGGGTGGCAAGATTGCGCGACGGAACGGCTGCCAGGCCACTCACGCGTACGGCATTGAACTCGTATTCCACCTCGGCGAGATCAGCTTCGGGGAACTCGGGAAAAAGCGTGAAGAAGCGTTCGCGCATCGCCTTTGCCGGCGGCAGGTTTATCACCTCGCGCCCCTCGTGAAGCAGGGTGAAGGCTACGTCCGGCCTGGCCAGCGCGTAGTTTTCCATCAAAGCAATGGCGTGGCTCAACTCCGTCCCCGGAGCTTTCAGAAACTTTCTTCGGGCGGGAACATTGTAGAAGAGGTCTTCCACTTCGACTCGCGTGCCCACGGCCAGGCCGCATGGTTCCACGGCGCCAAAGCGGCCCCCTTCGACTCGAAGCGAGGCCCCTTCGGAAGCGTCCTTGACGCGGCTCTGGATCGTAAGGCGGCTCACGGAAGCGATGGAAGGCAGTGCCTCGCCGCGAAAGCCTAGCGTCGCGATTGCGAAAAGGTCCTCCGGGCAGCGCAGCTTGCTCGTCGCGTGGCGCTCCACCGCAAGCAGCAGGTCTTCAGGCTCCATGCCGCAGCCGTCGTCCTCCACGAGGATGCGCGAACGGCCTCCGGCTGAAAGCTCAACACGGATACGCGAGGCCCCGGCGTCCAGAGCGTTTTCCAAAAGCTCCTTCACCACCGAAGCCGGGCGTTCGATCACCTCGCCCGCCGCTATCTGGTTCGCCAAAATGTCCGGGAGAACGCGAATGACGGACATGTCGCCATTATAACAGGAGGCGCCACCCTCATGCTATCTACGAAGAATGCATTGCAAACGCGCAAAAGCGGGCGATCCAAGATTCCGGCGAATTGCACCGCTTGCCGGGTGACCGGACGTCTTCCGCGACGAACTGGACGGCTCCCGCCACGGACTGGCCAGCTCCCGCGGCAAACTGGACGGTTCCCGCCACAAACTGGCCGGCTTCGGCGACAAACCGGTCGGCTTTCGCCGGTGGCTGAAAGCCTCTGGCCCCGGACTGGCAACTCTCTTTCGGCCGCATGGCCAAACCCTCTACCGCTGAAGCTTATAACGCATTCGTCGCAGGCATCAAGAGAACAAGTAGGTTGATGAGTTGATAAGGGCAACAATAGGCGCTTGACCTTCCTCCGTGTCCTCGGTGTCTCTGTGGTGATTGTTTTTTTTCTTTCGACGACCGACCAACGACGAACGACGACCGCGCATGGATTCGTGGTGAGAATCTTTCCTCCCTGATCTCTCTGACCTCCCTGTTAGAATTGCGGATGATGGATGATAGATGAGGGATGAGGGCGG
>JAEMPZ010000134.1 GCA_022759065.1 Acidobacteriota bacterium
CGCCGTCACCTATCCCGCCGTCGGGCTACAACCAGGGAGGCATGGGACTGTAAATCGAACACGGGGAGTGGCTTCAATTATTGGAGCCCTCCCCGACAACCTGAAGACCCTTCCGGGAAGCGTTGTCTATTCTCTTTGAGTAGGAGGAGTTGAGATGCGAAGGCCCTTGATGCACCGGTTCCTGGGGGGGAACGGATTAGTAGCCGTCTTCGCGGCGTTTATTGGCATTGCCGCCATCGCCCAGACCGCCGCGCCAGGGGGCGCGCCTGTCAACGTCCTTTTAATGCCGAACACTGGCCAACAGGGGCAGACGCTCAACGTCACCGCCCAAGGCTTGCCTTGCCAGGGAATCGTCTCGCTGTCTTTCTCTCCCCCAGGCCTCCAGGTTAGCGGCTTGCAATGCCAGCAGCAAGCCGCGACGCTCGCGGCGGCCGCCTCAAGTCCGTCGTTCACATTAACCATATCGCCCGAGGCGCAGCCAGGGCCATACACGATGACGGCGGTGATTTACGGCGGCCAGCGCGTCGTAACCATCCCTTCGGCTTTCATCGTGACTCCCGCGCCCCAGCGCGCCGCTGCGCCAGTTTTTCTGATCCCCAACAGCGGGCAGCAGGGCCAGACGCTCAACGTCATGGCCCAGGGCTTGCCATGTTCGCCTAGGCTCCGCCTGACATTCGTGCCCGAGGGGCTCGCCGTTTCAAACCTGCAGTGCTCCGGGGGCGGGCTGGCTGGGAACGTCGCTGGCGCGACGTTCACTCTCACTATTTCGCCGAACGCGCAGCTTGGGGTTTACACGCTGGTCGCCAGCTATGGGAACGAATCTCGGCGTTTCCCGGCGGCTTTCACCGTTCTTCCGGGCGTGCCGCCTCAGGGGCCTCCGCCTCGCGTTGACAGGGTGGCGCCGCAGGATTTGGAGCCGGGCAAAACATACACGCTGAGTATTTACGGCTTCGCATTCTCTCCAGGGACGACAATTGACTTCGGCCCCGACGTCCAGAACCTCGCCCCGCCTCTTATCATGGACACCCAGCGGGCGCAGCTTACGGTCCTCGTGTCGCCATCTGCGCTTGAAGGCGTTCGCCTGGCGCAGGCGCGCAACGCCAGCGGCCAGGGGAACAAGGGGCCCGGCGGCATACGCGTTGTTCCAGCGAAGAAAACAACTCCGGTAATTTCCCCGGCCACCGGCATCAAGCTGCCGGTGCAGGTCGTCAAGCCCCATGGCCACATTGTGCTCTGGGCGCCGAACCACCAGGGAAGCGGTGAGTTTCAGACGGTGCAGATGGGCGACAACCCGCCAATAGTTCAGAAAGACACGCTCTTCTCATGGTACGAACAGAACCCAGGCGTCGCCAACTACTTTGTCATGTCCATCATGGACAAGGATGGCAAGGTGCTTGCCCAGGCGCAGACGCCACCAGACAAGCCCCACTACCGCGTCACGGTTGCCTTTCTGCAAAATCTTCCAGACGGCTCGACGCTCCCGATGTTCAACTGGACGCCGCCAAAACCATCGGCGATTCCGCCGTCGGTCATGAGCGCCCTTTACCAGCCGCCTTCAGCTTCCTCGAAATCGAGCGCCTCATCTTCGGCCATGAAGGCATCCTTGGCCAGCGCCGGGCCGACTCAGGCCCAAATGGACACGCTGCTTCAGGCGATGAACTCGTCAAGTAGCTCTTCCATGTTGTCCCCGACAGAGCTTCACGGCATCATGCCCACGGGCCACGCCAACGCACTGTGGCAGGTGAAGGGCTTCTGGAAGAACCCGTCCACTAACGAGGAAGAGGAAGTGGAGAGCAGCGATGAGTATCCGCTCCTGCTTCCCGGAAGCGCGCTGGGATTGGGCGATTGTTCCAAAGCGGCCCCTGGCAGCTCAATCCAGGCGTCGGCCCCCGGCAGCGGCGCCGTGCCTCTGGCGGGCCAGCCCGTGCTGGTCTCAGGCCAGATAGATATCACGCGTTCGCCCTACCCGATTTCGGCCTCGATGAGTTTGGCTGGCCAGATGCAGTTTGGAGGCTCCTCGGCGATACAGTACAGCAATCTCTACATCTCGTGGGGCGACGGCGAGGTAGACGACCTCAGGGTTGACAGCCCGTCACCAAATGCCAGAACGATCGCTCTCACCTTGGGTGGCAAGCCCCTGCAACACGCCTACTCAAAGGCCGGCGATTTCAACATCCAGATTTACGCCTCGGCGGACCCTGAAAAGCACGACGGGAGCGTGCCTGGAGTCCTGCGCGGTTCCAGCCTCTACTCAGCCGGGCTCGCGGCATTGTTGGCGCAGCCACAACCGGCGAGTTCCAGCGAGAAAGGCTCCGCTTCGCTGATGGCCGCTCCGGTACACCTCAATGCCACTTCAGTCGCTTCGAGCGGCGTTCCGGTGGTGGCGGCGGTTTCACCGGCCGCGCCACTCGCGGGCTTTTTGAGCGGCGCGAACGCTTATCTCGTGGCCTGCACCTCCATAGAAGTGCAGGAGCCGGAGGACCAGGTTGCCAACGGCGTGCTGCACTTGAAAAAAATTGCGGTGACATCCTTTCCCGGCCATTCGGAGAACCCGCCACAGGTGCCCGATTGCAGCGATTCTTTCACCGCGAAGGCGACTTTGTACTATTACGGCAAAGGCACCATAGGCGTGACCTGGACGGTTGACGGCGTTGATATCCCCGGCAACGACAAGAACATAGGGCCTGGAAACAAGTCCCCGTTGGCCTCCGTTGAAATCGAATCGCCTCCTCTCCCTGTCGCCCTCACGGGGCATCCTCATGACCTGAAGGTTCACGCATGGGTCATAAGCGACGGGTACGGCACGTCGGTGGACGGAGGCTCCGGTTCCGGCGGCATGGGCGCAAGCGGAGGCAGTGGTGGCAGCGGCGCTTCAGCCACCTTCATGGCTCTTCGGCCCACGGCTCTCGGCTTCGCGGCCCTCGGACAGACGACTAGTTCGTCCTCCTCCATCCAGGCGAGCAGCAAGGCCTCTGCTTACTCCGCCTCCAGCAATGCCGTTTTGCAGCCTTCAATGCCTCTTCTCATAAGCGTCATCTCCGGGGACGCGCCCGAGCGGGACGTGACCTCCGCCCTTTCCCATTACGACGTGATCCCTCACGACCCCAGCAAGCCATGCGGCATCACCTTCCCAACGAAGGACGGGGATTTCACGATAGGGGACCTGGGAAGCGACTTCACTCTTGCTTCGGACGGAACGGCTTCCGGGAGCGGAAAGCTCCATCTTAGACTTCCCGAGGGACAGAGCGGCACGCAGGACATCTTCGTTCCGGTCACCTTCTCCAACTGGCACCTCGGCGGTTCCGGCGACGGACGCAGGGTCGCCGACGGCGCCGTGCTGGATGAAGACGTGAGCAAGGATATAGAGGTAAGCGGACTCACAGGCACGGTCAAGCACCTGAAGGCGACCGCCGGGTCAACGTCACAACTCGAAGTGACGCTGCACCTCGGCGTTTCGGCCTTCGCCGGGCTCGCGCCCCTGAACGCCCTCCAGTGGAACGTCACCGCGCCCATGACTCCGGCGGGCGATTTCTACAGCGACAGCCTCACGCTTGCTTCCGCCGACATCGGCCTTTCGGGGTTTAAGCTGAAGGGCGTCGGGCTGGTGCTCGATCTGAGCAGGACGCAGGGCACTGCGCCGTCCGGAGACACCTGCGACAACTCGGGAACGGGAGTCGCTTGGACCGGCCTCTACGTCAAGAGCGGTTCCCTTGAACTGTATGCTTTCAATCTCCCCGTCTCGGTGACGATGCCTACGCCGGACATTTCTGGCTGGGCGATCGGGCCGTCGGGCCTTGAAGGAAAGATCACATCGCAGAATCTTGACGTGACCATCTCGCTGGGCCTCGGCGACCTGAAAATCAAGACTATGGACTTGAGCGTTTGCGGCTCCAGCCTGGTCGCCAAGTACGCCTTGACCGTCGAAAACGTTCCGCTGATAAACACCAACCTGGACGGCACATTCCAGGTTGACAGCCACGGCAACATGGCGACCAGCTTCGCCGTTCCTTCTATAGAGAAAAACTTCTCGGTCATTGATCTAAAGCTATTCAACGCCGACTTCAAGAACGAACAGAACGTCGGGTGGCGCGTGGCGATGGACGTCAAGTTCAAGCTCACGTCCGCTGGCAATGACCTCTACTCGTTCAACCTCAACGGCCTCAGGGTCACGATGGACGGCAAGATCGCGCTGCAGGGCGGCGCTTCCAGCATTGACCTGCCCCTGGGCGGCAGCGCGCAGCTTGGGCCCGTTCAGATAGACATTCAGAAGCTGACCCTTCTCGTTGGCGCGGAATCCGGCAACCCGTACCTGGGCTTCAGCCTGACGGGCGGGGTGCATTTGAGCAACGTGCTTCAAGTGAGCGTCGGCAACCTCAAATACAAGCTCGTTTACAAGAGCGGTGGGTCCCACGGCGAAGGCCCGACTGTTGATTCGGTGAAGGTCCACGCGCAGTTCCCGGACGTTTCGCCGACG
>JAEMPZ010000148.1 GCA_022759065.1 Acidobacteriota bacterium
CACAGAGGACGCAGAGGAAGAAGAAGCAAATTAACCACAGATGAACACGGATGAACACAGATAGGAAAGTAAAGCGTCAGGGGTTAGGGGCAGGATTCAGGCGTGCCGCGGCGATCTTGCCTTCATCCCTCATCTATCATCCATCATCCGCAAATGAACGCGTATTAGCTCGGGCCTTCCTCCGTGCCCTCTGTGTCCTCTGTGGTGAAAATCCCGTTCTTTCGCGCAAGATGGCGGCGTGTTAGAATTAAAGCTGTTGAAGGAGGCGGCGTTCATGGCTTATCGCGACCTTTCGGACTTCGTGGCTTCGCTTGAGAAAGAGGGTGATCTGCTTCGGGTGAAGGATGAGGTTGACCCTTACCTCGAAGTGACCGAGATCCTTGACCGGGCGGTGAAGGAGGGCGGGCCGGCCGTCCTGTTCGAGAAGATAAAGGGCCACTCGGTTCCCGTTCTAGGCAACGTCATGGGGACGCACCGGCGGATGTTGAAGGCGCTTGGCATCAAGAGCTACGAGGAGGCCGACGCGCGCATCGAGGCCTTCTTCGACGTGAAACAGCCGCAGGGGATTCTCGACAAGCTGAAGATGCTGCCGCAGCTCGCGGAGCTGGCCTCCTTCATGCCGAAGAGCGTGAAGGGCGGGCCGTGCAAGGAAGTGATCCTCAGGAAGGGACAGTTTTCGCTGAAGGAGATTCCCATCTGCACCTGCTGGCCTCAGGACGGCGGGCCCTACATCACGTTGCCGATGGTTTTCACGAAGGACAGGGAATCGGGCAAGCGAAACTGCGGAATGTACCGGATGCAACTCTACGACGAGACGACGACCGGTATGCACTGGCACATGCACAAGCACGGCGCGAAGCACGCCAGGCAGCGGCAGCGCGCGGGGGAAAAGATGGAGGTGGCCGTGGCCATCGGCTCCGACCCTGCAACTTACTTTTGCGCCGCAATGCCGGTGCCGGACGACGTGGACGAGATGCTCCTCGCGGGCTTTATCCGCAAGGAGGCCGTCGAGATGGTGAAGTGCGAAACGGTTGACCTTGAAGTCCCCGCCAACGCTGAATACGTCCTCGAAGGATGGGTGGACCCGAACGAGCTCCGGCGCGAGGGGCCTTTCGGCGACCACACCGGTTACTACTCGCTTGAGGACGACTATCCGGTCTTTCACGTCGAGTGCGTGACGCGCCGCAAAAATCCGCTCTACGTCCACACGATCGTAGGGCGGCCGCCGATGGAGGATTGTTACATGGGCTACGCCATCGAGCGCGTGACGCTTCCCATCCTAAAAAGGCAGATGCCCGAAATCGTAAATGTCCACATGCCCTTCGAGGGGGTCTTTCACAACCTGATGCTCATCTCCATTGACAAGCAGTACCCGGGTCACGCGCGAAAGGTCATGCACGCGATCTGGGGGTTGGGACAGGCGATGTTCACGAAGGTGATCGTCGTGGTTGACAAGGATGTGAACCTGCTCGATTCGAGCGAGGTCGCCTGGAAAGCGCTCAACAACATTGACCCTTCCCGGGACCTGGAGCTTGCGAGAGGCCCGATGGACGTTTTAGACCACGCGAGCCAGCTCATGGGCTACGGGGGCAAGGTGGGGATTGACGCGACGCGCAAGTGGCCCGGCGAAGGCTTCAACCGCCCCTGGCCCGACGTCATAGCCAACGATCCCAAGGTCGTCGCAAAAATGGGAGCGATGTGGGAGAAGCTGAAGAAGCGGTGAAAGTGTGGCGTAGTGACAGGGGCGCAAGGGAACGCGGGGAAGAAGAGACATCCTCACCACAGAGGCACAGAGGTCACAAAGGCAAGATGATGGATGAGGGATGATGGCCAAGATTGCGCCAGGAGTTGATTTGAGCCTGCCTCAGCTTACGAGTTGGCGGGCACGGAGAAGACAGAGGACACGAAGGAAGGCTGCAGACTCATCACTTATCCACCTGTCAACCGCATCATCTGTTTATACACTTCGCCTGGCTTTTCCGCAAACGCGGCGATGGCGGCGACGGAGGCGAAGCCTCTTTGCCATAAGATCGGGGCGCGCTCGATTGTGATCCCGCCAATGGCCACGACCGGAAGCGTGGCTGCGGCGAGCACTCTGGCCTGCTCCTCTTCAGAGAGAACCGGAGAGGCGTCGCTCTTGCTCTTGGTCGGAAAAACCGGCCCCAATGCTATGTAATTCACTGGAAGCTCTCCGGCAAGCCGCGCCAGGGAGAAAGAATGAGTTGAAAAGCCGATGATGCAATCGCGCCCGAGAAGCCTTCGCGCCGCTTCGGGCGGAAGGTCCTCCTGGCCGAGGTGAACGCCGGCCGCGCCGGCGTAGAGGCCTAGATCGGGGCGGTCGTTGGCGATGATTTTGGCGCCGTAAGGCTCCGCGAGCCGGATAATCTTCTCGAGCTCGGCGAGACGCGCGCCCGAGGGCAGCTTTTTTCTGCGGTGCTGAAAGAAAAGACATCCCGCGTCTAGCAACTCGCGGCACCAGGTTAGCACTCCATCAGCATCCCGGTCGTCGGGGGAAATCGGGTAAACGGGCGGCAGTGCTGCCAAGGGATGATTCACGGCAAGGCGGCTAGAAACTGGTGAGAAAGTGAGAAAGTGAGAAGGTTAGAAGGTGGGGCGTGACCTTTCTTATTCATCTTTCATCCCTCCTCTCTCATCTCTCATCTTTCATCCATCATTCATTATCTACTTCTGGTTTTCGGGCAGGTAGCGCTCCATGAAGCGTGTGGAGAGGTTTCCCGCAATGAAGTCGGGGTCGTCCATGATCTTGATGTGCATGGCGATATTGGTCTTGATGCCCTCGACTATGAACGATTCGAGCGCCCGCTTCATGCGCATGATGCTGTCGGCGCGCGTGGGGCCACGCACTATCAGTTTGGCGATGAGCGAATCGTAATGGGGCGAAACGAAGTAGCCCGCGTAGGCCGCCGTGTCAACCCGCACGCCGGGGCCGCCCGGCGCGTGGAAAGTCGTGATGCGCCCGGGGGAGGGGATGAAACGAATCGGGTCCTCCGCGTTGATGCGGCACTCCATGGAGTGGCCCCAGATTTTGATGTCCTTCTGGCGCCAGGTCATCTTTTCCCCGGCCGCGGCCATGATCTGGGCCTTGACAAGGTCCAGGTTGCAGACGTTTTCGGTAACTGGATGCTCGACCTGGATTCTGGTGTTCATCTCCATGAAATAGAACTTGCCGTCTTCAAGGAGAAATTCTATCGTCCCGGCCGTGGCGTAATTGACCGCCTTCGCCCCGTGGACGGCCATCTCGCCCATTTGCTTGCGCGTCATCGCGTTCAGCGCGCAAGACGGCGCTTCTTCGATCAGCTTCTGGTGCTTGCGCTGGATGGAACATTCGCGCTCGTTAAGGTGGATGACGTTCCCGTGCTTGTCGCCGAGGATTTGGATTTCAATATGGCGGGGATTTTCAAGATACTTCTCGATGTATAGGTCGCCGTTGTTGAACGCCGCCGCGGCTTCGCCTGACGCGGTCTGGAAAGCCATCTCCATGTCGGCTTCAGACCGTATGACGCGCATTCCCTTTCCGCCGCCTCCAGCCGATGCCTTCAGGATCACCGGATAGCCGATGTCGGCAGCGAGCCGCTTGGCCTCATCGGGCGTTGGGACGGGGCCGTCTGAACCTGGAATAGTCGGAACACCGGCCGCCTTCATCGTGAGCTTGGCTTCCGCCTTGTTGCCCATGAGGGCTATGGTTTCAGGGCTTGGGCCGATGAACGTGATGTTGCAAGCCTCGCAGACGCGGGCGAACTCCGGCGATTCGGAAAGAAACCCATAGCCTGGATGGATCGCGTCGGCGTTGCTGATCTCCGCGGCCGATATCAGGTTGTTGATGTTCAGATAGGATTGCCTGCTGGGCGCCGGGCCTATACAGACGTTTTCGTCGGCGAAGCGGACGTGCAGGGAGTCGCTGTCCACGTCCGAATGAACCGCCACGGTCTTGATGCCAAGTTCCTTGCACGCCCAAATAATCCGAAGGGCGATTTCCCCGCGATTGGCTATTAGGACTTTGCGAAACATGTCAGGAAGCCGGCTCGATGTAGAAGAGCGCTTCGCCAAACTCGACGGGCTGGGCGTTGTCGGCGAGGATGTCAACAATCGTCCCGTCGTTTTCGGCCTCGATCTCGTTCATGAGCTTCATCGCCTCAATGATGCAGAGGACCTGGCCCTTGCGAACGCGGTCGCCGATCTTGACGAACGGCTCGGCCCCTGGCGCGGGCGCGCGGTAGAAGGTTCCGACCATCGGGCTCTTGACCTCAATGACGTTGGAAGGCTTAGCCGGGGCGGGCGCGGGCTCGGCGGCAGGGGCAGGGGCCGGGGACGTTGTTTGCGCGGGTTGGGCTTGGGCGGTCGCGGCGGCGTTTGCCTGGGGGAGTGGAGCCGGTGAGTGGAACTGCTGCGGCAACATGAATGGCTGTATAGGCGGCGAC
>JAEMPZ010000078.1 GCA_022759065.1 Acidobacteriota bacterium
GTTCCAGGAACGGCACGAGCGCGGCGGAGATGGAAACTACCTGCATCGGGGACACGTCCATGTACTCGACCTTGTCGGAGTCCATGAAGACGTAGTCGTCTTTCAGGCGGCCGTACACCTGGTCGGTGGAGAGCTTGTTGCCCTCTATAGGGGTGTTGGCCTGCCCGACGAAGATGTCGTCTTCGATGTAGGCGGTGACGTAGTCGGCCTGGTCGGTGACCTTTTTGTGGTCCACTTTCCGGTAGGGCGTCTCGATGAGGCCGTACTGGTTGACCTTGGCGTAGGCGGCCAGCGAAACGATAAGACCGATGTTCGGGCCTTCGGGCGTTTCGATGGGGCAGACGCGGCCGTAATGCGTGTAGTGCACGTCGCGGACTTCGAAGCCGGCGCGCTTACGGTTAAGACCGCCGGGTCCCAGGGCCGACAGGCGGCGCTTATGAGTGAGCTCGGCCAGCGGGTTGATCTGGTCCATGAACTGGGAGAGCTGGGACGTACCGAAGAACTTCCTCATGATGGCCACCACGGGGGCGGCGTTCACCAGGGTCCTGGGGGTAACGGTCTTGTCTTCCTTGCTCATGCGGTCGCGGACGTTCCTGGCTATCTGCACGAGGGCCACGCGGATCTGGTTCTCGAGCAGTTCGCCGATGGAGCGCACGCGGCGGTTGCCGAGGTGGTCGATGTCGTCCACCTTGAACTCGAACTTCTGGCCGGTGGAATCGATAAAGCCGGGAGCGCCGGAGTTGAGGGCCATCAGGTACTTAATGGTCACGAGGATGTCTTCCAGGTTGATGTTCCTGAACTTGTCGCCGGGCACCTTGAAGCGCTTGTCCTCTTTGGCAAGCTGCTCGTAGATGGGGCGGAGCTTGCGCATGGCCTTGTAGCGGCCTACGACGGAGAAGTCGTAGCGGCGCAGGCTCTTGAACATGATATTGTCGAGGTATTCCTCGGCCTGTTCCTTAACGATGAAGTCCTGGCCGCGCATCTTCTTGTAGATCTCGTAGCGGGCGTCGGAGGCGGTTTTGGGCTGGTTCTTGGCCTCGAGGTCCAGGATGATGCCGGGGTTGTCCTCTTTAGGGTTGCCCTTGATCAGCCTGACGCTCTTGACCTTGCGGTCGATCATGGCCTTGAAGGATTTCTCGTCCATGGCCACGGCGGCTTTCTCTTCCAGGTTCCACAGCACTTCGCCGGAGGCTTTGTCCACGATGTCTTCTATCGCGTACTTGCCTATGATGTTGGCGGCGTTCTCGGGGTTCACGGGCACTTCCACGCTCTGGTAGAAGGCCTGCAGGATCTCGGCGTTGGTCTCGAGGCCGGCGGCCTTGATGAAGGTGGTGGCGAGGATCTTCTTTTTCCTGTCCAGGCGGACCCACAGCACGTTGTCGGTGTCGAATTCGAATTCCACCCAGGCGCCGCGGTACGGGATGATGCGGGCGTAGAAGAGGGATTTGCCGAGGACGGACTGCTTCTTTTCCTCGTCTTCCTCGAAGATGATGCCGGGCGAGCGGTGCAGCTGGCTGACCACGATACGCTCGGCGCCGTTGAAGATGAAGGAGCCGGTGTCGGTCATCAGGGGCAGCTCGCACAGGGTGACGTCCTGGTCGATCATGTGCTTGAGCTTGCCGCTTTCCTGTTTAAGGGAGAGCGAGAGGTACGCCTTGAGCGGGGCGGAGTAGGAGCCGCCGCGGGAGAGGGCCTCTTCGGGCCCTACGTACTTGGGCGTGCCCAGTTCGTACTTGAGGAAATCCATTACCATGGTGCCGTCGGCGGATTCGATCGGGAACACGTCCACGAACGAGGCCTGGAGGCCCTGGATCTGGCGGTCTTCGGGTTTGCCGTCGAGCTGGAGGAACCAGTCGAAGGACTGCTTCTGCATGTCGAGGAGGTCGGGTACTTTGAGAATCTGGCCGATCTTGGAGAAGTTAAGCTGTTTCATCAAGTCACCTCTATTGGACGGTATAAGCCGCATAGCGGAATATCCCTTCCGCCGTGAGGCAAAAAGGGAAAATTCGCAGGGCTTACTATGCTGCGACGGGTGCCCGTACTGGCGCGCTGACTAACTTTACGTAATTAAGTATGTTAAAAAACCCGTCCCCGCGCCCTTGCGGGCGGCGGGGACGGTATTTCCGCGTATTATTTCAGTTCTACGACGCCACCGGCTTCGGTGAGCTTCTTGTTCATTTCGTCGGCGGTCTTTTTATCGACACCGGCTTTCACTTCTTTGGGGGCGCCTTCCACCAGGTCCTTGGACTCTTTCAGGCCCAGGCCGGTAAGTTCGCGCACGATCTTGATCACGGAGATCTTCTTGGCGGGGTCGGAGATCGCCTTGAGGATCACGGTGAATTCGGTCTGCTCTTCGGCAGCGGCCGCGGGGGCGGCGCCGGCGGCGGCTACGCCACCGCCAACGGGGGCGGCTTTCACGCCGAACTTGTCTTCAATACCTTTCACGAGGTCGGCAAGTTCCATGATGGTCATGGTGCCGATAGCTTCTACGAACTGGTCCTTGGTCATTGTCGCCATTTTTAGGCTCCTTATTCCGCCGGGAGGCGGTTTTTTTTAGTAGCCTGCGCCATATAAGCCGAAACATCCGGCTCCATGACACAGTTTATCCCCTTATTACTGGCGGGACTACCAGGATTTACTACAAATACAAATTTTTATAGACAGCGAAAACGCAGAATGAGGGAGGAAGGATCTAATCACGGACTTCTTACTCACCAATCTACTTATAGTATAGCAAATTTTTTGTTATTTAGGGGCTTCGGCTTTTTCTTTGCTCTCTTTGAGAGCGTCAAGCACGTAGCGTATCTGGGCGATGTTGGCGTACAGGGCGCCGGCCAGCTGGGCGAGAAGTTCGGGCTTGGAGCCGATCTTGGAGAGTTTCTCCATGTCGGCGGGGGTCAGCCAGTTCTTTTCGTAGAAACCGCCCTTCCAGATCACGCCGGGGTTCGCCTTGGCGAAGGCCACGAGCTCTTTGGCTACGCGGGTCACTTCGTTGGCGTCTTCCAGCATTACTACGGCGGTAGGACCCTTCGCGAGGGTGGCGTCCGCTGACTTCAGCGAGGCGTTCTCGAGGGCGTGGGCGACAACGGTGTTGCGCATCACTTTAAATTTGGCGTTGGTGGGGCGCAGTTTGTCGCGCAGCCCGTTGGAATCCTTGAACTTAAGACCCTTGAAGGTCGCAAAGAAGGTATCCTTGGCGGCAAACTCTTTTCCAAGTTTCTCGGCAAGGTCTTTTTTTTCGTTCTTTGTGATTTTCATGTTAGGATCCGGTATTCGGTTCTTAGAAAATTCAAGCGCATTTTTTGCTTCCCCTGTGATTTGTAAGACCGGCATCGACCTACTCTGCCAACGCCGAGTTGGGCGTTAGTACCATCGGCCCTGGAGACCTTAACTGCCGTGTTCGGAATGGGAACGGGTGTAACCTCTCCGGAATAAACACCGGTCTTACAAATCACAGGAAAAGCGCGTATCTTAAAGCAAACGATTAGTTATATTCACACCTTAGCTACTTATGTCTAATGTCTAGTGTTTAGGATTAGAAAATAAGGCCAAGCCTCACGACCGATTAGTATCAGTTAGCTGAACATGTTACCATGCTTACACATCTGACCTATCAACCCAGTAGTCTTCTGGGGGTCTTCAGGGACTTACGTCCAGGGATACCTTATCTTGGGGCGGGTTTCACGCTTAGATGCTTTCAGCGTTTATCCCTACCGAGCACCGCTACCCAGCTTATGCCGTTGGCACGACAACTGGTATACGGGCGGCTCGTCCACCTAGGTCCTCTCGTACTGTAGGCAGCTCCCCTCAAGTATCCTGCGCGCATATCAGATAGAGACCGTACTGTCTCACGACGTACTGAACCCAGCTCACGTACCGCTTTAATGGGCGAACAGCCCAACCCTTCCCACCTGCTTCAGCGGGAGGATGCGATGAGCCGACATCGAGGTGCCAAACCTGGTCGTCGATGTGGACTCTTGGACCAGATCAGCCTGTTATCCCCGGGGTAGCTTTTATCCGTTGAGCGATGGCCCTCCCACGAGGTACCACCGGATCACTATGACCGACTTTCGTCCCTGTTCGGCCCGTCGGCCTCACAGTCAAGCTTCCTTCTACCATTGCGCTCGACAGGCGATTTCTATTCGCCTTGAGGAAACCTTGGTACGCCTCCGTTACTCTTTGGGAGGCGACCGCCCCAGTCAAACTGCCCACCTGCCAATGTTCTTCGGCCGGATCACGGCTACGAAGTTAGAATCACAATTTCAATAGGGTGGTATTTCACCGTTGCCTCCCCCAGGGCCAAAACCCTGGGATCACCGGCTCCCACCTATCCTACGCAACTAAAACCGTAATTCAATGACAAGATACAGTAAAGCTCCACGAGGTCTTTTCGTCTAGATACGCGCAGCAAGCGTCTTCA
>JAEMPZ010000210.1 GCA_022759065.1 Acidobacteriota bacterium
TTGACAAGACCCTTTCCATACTGGAAGCCGAGGCGAAAGATGGAATGCTAGACGCGGACCTCGTGAAGCTTTTCATCGAGGGGAAGGTGTACGAGAAGACGCTGCACCTGAGAAATGTGACGCTTTAGGCTACGGGACTGCCTTCACCCGCCATGGAGGGTTCTGTTGGGACGGAAGCTCCTCCCGGCCTTCAGCTCACCACGGCTTCGATGTCTATGGAAATCTCCACGTCGTCGCCGAGCATGAGGCCGCCCTGGTCAAGCGTCTTGTTCCAGACGATTCCGTAGTCCTTGCGGTTGAGCGACGTCTTCAGCGAAAAGCCGGCGCGCTCGTGGCCCCATGGATCCTTGATGCGGCCATCATAGGTCACGGGCAGCGTGATTTCCTTCGTGACGCCGTGCATTGTGAACAAACCCGTAACGTCGTAAAGGTTGTTGCCTTTAGAGACTATCTTCGTGCTTACGAATGAAATGTCCGGGTATTTTGTCACGTCGAAGAAATCGGCGGAGCGAAGGTGCTTGTCCCTGTCCGCGATGCGGGTGTCAATCGAGGCCGCCTCTATGGAGAAAGTTACGGAGGACAGTTCCGGCTTGGCGGGGTCGGGAACGGTGATCGTCCCTGAAAACCCCGTGAAGTTGCCCGTGACCTTGGATACAAGATGGCGAACGCTGAACTCGATGACGGAGTGGACGGGATCAACCTTCAGCACCGTCGGTTGGGGGGGCGTTTGTGCTAGAGAGACTACCGCGCCCAATGCTAGTACAGTCGTCAAGAAGTTTTTTTTCATGTTTGTCATCGAATCCTCCTCTGTTTTCAAAAACGCCCGGAGCGCTGACTTTCTTCCCGGCCTTACATGCCAAGTCGCCTTCAAAGATGGCAATATCACCTATCATCTTATCTTGTGGTACAGTAATGACGGGGTGGTGAGGGCATGGCCGAACTGCTTTTGCCGCCCCGCTTGCGGTTTCGGCCGCAAGATACTTACCGTAGAGCCCTCCGCCCGCGCGATGGGTGGCGAAGATTAAGCATGCAGGTTATTGAAAAACAGCGATGAGAAAAAAACGCTAGGGAGAGAATGAATGTCGGACAGAGCCCTTTTATTGATTGACGGCGGTTACTTGGACTTCTTGCAGCGTTCTTTCGGCTCGCCACGCATTGACTACGGGCGCATGGCGCAGGCTATAGCCGACAAGCTGGACTTTACGCTGTTGCGCTGCGTCTATTTCAACTGCCTGCCGTACCTCTCCTCGTCACCCGCTCCCGAGGAGTTGGATTCCTTCAGAAAAAAGCAGGGGTTCTACGAGCGGCTCCAGAAGCTGCCTCGTTTTGAAGTCAAGCTGGGCCGCCTCGCTTTTCGCGGAGTGGACGAACACACCGGCAAGCCCGTGCTGGAGCAGAAGCAGGTGGACGTCTTGTTGACCACGGAGATGGTGTACGCCGCCGCGAGGCGGAGCGTTGACGCCATAATCCTCCTTTCCGGCGACGGGGATTTTCTGCCTGCATTGGAACTGGTGAAGCGCGAAGGGCTGACCTTCGCCCTGGTGCACGGTTCCCGCAGCGGCAACCAGCTCACGGTCCACGAGAGCCTCTGGCTTGCCTCCGACTTGAGGCTGGAGCTGGACATGAACTTCCTCGAGCCGCTCCTTCGCGAGGCGTAGCCGCGGGCCGAGGGGGTTGTGTTTCTCCAGAAGTCCATGTAAAATAAGGCCTTAAATGGAGGTTCGGTGAGAGTGCCCCATTTTTGTTCTTATTCGGTTCGAGGCGCCGCCCTTGTCCTTCTCCTCATGGCAGGGAGCGCCGCATGGCTGCTTTCAGTGTCGTGCGGGACTCGGCCGCTCCTGTTGGGCGCGGTGCTTCCTCTCACGGGAGAATACGCGGCTTACGGGGTTCCAATGCGCCAAGGGATCGAGCTGGCGGCGTCAGAGGTGAACCATGAGGGCGGCGTCGGCGGCAGGCAGCTTGAACTGCGGGTAAAAGACTCAGGGGGCGACCCGCAACGCGCGGCGGCGCTTGCCCTGGAGCTGATAGAGAAAGACCAGGTACCGGCCATAATCGCCGGCGGCACCAGCGCCGAGGTTCTTGCCATGGCTCCGGTGGCTTCCCGTTATGGGCGCGTTCTGCTCTCGCCTAGCGCCTCATCGCCGCTCTTGAGCGGCGCGGGCAAGTACATTTTCAGAAATTATCCCTCCGACGCGCTCGAAGGCCGCGTCATGGCCGATTTTGCCGCTTACACGCTTCACGCGGCGAGGGTTCTGGTCATCGCGTCCCGGAATACATACGCCGACGGGCTTAGAAATGAATTCTCCCGCGCTTTCGAGAGCGGGCAGCGCTCGACCGAAGCCATCACCTTCACGCCGCAAAAGCAGAGTTATGCGGATGTGGCCGCGGATGCCGCCTCGCGCTCTGCGCGCGTCCAGGCGATCTACCTGGTCGGGTATGTTTCGGAACTCGCGCCTCTGGTGCTTGCCCTGCGCGCGAAAGGCGTGGACAGGCCGATCTTGACAACCAGCGCCGCGGCGTCAGGCGCGTTTATTCATGAACTTGGCGTCAACGCGGAGACGATAATTTTTCCAAGGCCATCCTACGACCCTGCCAGCACGGATCCGCGCACCGCCTCTTTCGTGGCCGGCTACGAGGCGCGCTATGGAAACGAGCCCGACGTTTACGCCGCCCACGCCTATGACGCCGTGGATATTCTTGCCAAGATCATGGCTGAATTGGGGCCAAGGCCTGACATGATCCGCCGCGGCCTAATTGACCTGCGCAACTACCCGGGCGTTTCGGGCGCGACCACTTTCGACGAGAACGGCGACGTCGTGCAGCCCTACCAGCTCTGCATCATCGCGGGCGGGCGCGTGGCTCCGATTCAGGATGCCCGCCTTAAAGTTCTCGAGCCGCTCCAGAGAAAAGTGGACTCGTTGCGGTTCGGGAGGTAGGCGTGGGGGATGTCCTGCTCCTTCAGGAGCTTATCGCGCGCAAGGCCTCATGGAGCGAGTCAAAAACCACCGTCGTTTTCACCAACGGCTGTTTCGACTTGATTCACGCCGGCCACGTGAGATACCTGGCGGCGGCGCGTTCACTTGGCGGCGCCCTGGTCGTGGGCCTCAACGGGGACGCTTCCGTGCGCCGGCTAAAGGGCCCTTCGCGCCCGATCATTCCGGAAAACGAGCGGGCAGAGATCCTCGCGGCTTTCGAGTGCGTGGACGTGGTGACGATTTTTGACGAGGAGACGCCCCTTAAACTGATTGAGGCCCTGACTCCCGATGTGCTGGTCAAGGGGGGCGACTGGCCGCTGGAAGCAATCATCGGGCGCGAGCACGTCTTGTCGCACGGTGGCCGCGTGCTGAGCCTGCCATTGCTCGAAGGGCGCTCCACAAGCTCGGTCATCAGCCGGATTAGAGGCGAATCAACGTGACTGAACTCTGCCGCCGCTTCCTCGAAGAAGCGGGCGCCTGGATAGAATCCACCCCGCGCGGATACGCCGGGCTGAGGGGGGCGTCGCTCCCCTACGGCCTCGCGGCGTACCTCTCCAGGAGGCAGGGCGCCAAATCTTCGGAGCGAGTCGTTATTGTCACGCCATCAGATGAGGCCGCTTCTCGTTTGCGAGAGGCGCTCCTTGCCCTGCTGGGCGAGTCTTCGGCGCCCGTGCTTTTGCCGCCCTGCGACGTTGATCCTTACGACGCCATTCCTCCCCACTCCGGCCTGCTCTTGGAACGCTCCATGGCTTTGGGACGGTTGTTGCATTTCGGCCGCGCGCCGTTGCTGCTGTCCGCCGAATCGCTGCTATGGAAGGTTCCGAGGCGAGGCTGGTGGTCCCAAAACCAGATATTCCTGGAGCCTGGCGCGGCCCTGGATCCGCGTACGTTCAGGCGGAAGCTGTGGCAAATTGGATATAGGAAGGCCGACCTTGTCAACGCGCCCGGCGAGTTCTCTTCCCGCGGGAACCTGGTTGACATCTTCTTGCCTCAAGAGGCGCTGCCAGTCCGGGCCGAGCTATTCGGCGAAGAGGTTGAGCACCTGCGTTTCTTCGACGTCAGCAGCCAGCGGTCGCTGTCCCAAGTGGGGCGTTCTGTATGGGTGCCTCCGTTGTTCGAGGCGATACGGGACGAGGCGCTTCTCGGCGCCCACAGGAAGTTGCTCGATGGCCTGGGAGCTTTTGGAGAGGAGCGGCTGAAAAGCCTTGACGCCGTGGGGAGCACGCACACTTTCGACGTGGAGGCCAGGGTTCACGAGGAATTTTTCTGCCCTCTCCCGGATTTCCTGGGAGCCGCCACGTGGGTAGCGTCGTCGCCGGAAGCCATCGCGGCCGCCGGAGACGAAAGGGAACGCTTTTGGTCCGACAGCTTCAAAAGCCACGGGCGCCCGGAGGCCTTCGCGCCTTCGCGGCTCTTCTGGGGCAAGGAGGCGCTCGCGTCG
>JAEMPZ010000022.1 GCA_022759065.1 Acidobacteriota bacterium
TTTTACGTCTTACGTCTATCGTCTCACGTCTCACGCCTTTCGGCTCTTCACTCTTCACTCTTCACGCTTCACGCTTCACTCTTTACTCGTCCAATCCGGGGAATGGCTTGGACGGGCGAAGAAGGGGGCGGGCAAGCTTGCGAAAAGCCCGGCGCAACAAACCCGCCGGAAAAATATCCGATGCCACGGACACAAGGTGGCGAAGGCGCATGAGCCGCGCCCGGCGCGCCGAGGCAAGGCGCAAGGAGGCCTCGCCAAGATCCAACTCGCCTCCCTTGGCCCGCCTAACCGAAAGGACGCGGCCCAGATGTTCTGGCCAAGAGTGCCAGTTGCCCCTCTCCTGCGCGTCGCCCATTTCAAGGAACCTATTTGGCCTCAACGCCACGACCCTGTGAACCACCAACTCCTGATCGCGCATGAAGACAATAATGTCCCCTATCGAAAATCCCTCGGGCTTGGCGGAAGCCACCCAAACACGGTCATTTTCTTCAAGGAATGGAACCATCGAATGGCCGGCAACCTGGACGCAGACGGGCTGATCGGCCAACCAAGCATCCAATGGCACCACTGGAATCGCCCCCGCGCAAGCGCCTGGAGATGGCATCTCTTGGCGTGTTAGATGAAAGGCTGGGGAACGAGAGCGGCGAGGCCCGCGGCGAATTCTTTTGCCAGCGCCAGGAGCTTCTGCGCGTCTTCCGGCGTAAAATTCGGACCCGCCTCCTCCGCCGTCCTGCCCTTTCGAGAGACCTCGACCACTCCAATGGGGCTGTCCCCCGCCATGACGGGGAGCGCCACCATCTTCTGGATCGGCACGCCGCTGGTCTCGAGTCCCTTGACGTTTTCAAAGAACTTCAGGTGGCGGCTCTCCGCCATCCTGTTGTCCACTTTCCCCTTTCGCGCCTGAAGGACCGCAGACGCCACGGCGTTCTTGTGCATGGCAGGCAAGACCGCGTTGCTTTTGTATAGCGGTTCGGGCCAAACGAACTTCAGGGTGTTGCCAGTAGTGGTCAAGACCAAAAGAGCCACCTCGTCGGGCTTGACCTTGAGCGACATGGTGACGGCCGCAACGATGGCCTTTACCCCCTCATCCAGCCCCTGTTTGGTGTTTCCGTATTGTTCCTGAATTACCCTCAACTGCTCTTTCAGCCCCATGGCCTGCTCCCGCCACGCCTGCTACCCCTCTATGGGGAGGGCGCATCATCTTGCTTAGTATACTACCTGGTGTTAGAATTGTCTTGTGTTGGAGTGGGGGCGCTTTAGGGGTGTCGCCTGGCGCGCAATCCCAGAGGAGGTAATAAAATATAATGCCGGACCTGACCATTGTAGAAAACAGCCCTCAAATCAAACGCGGGATTGAGCTTGTTGACTCCGGCAGGCTTGATGAGGCGGCCAAGCACTTCAGCGCCCTCTGGAACGCAGCCCAGGGCCAAAACCCCGTCATTGCCTCCTTCATTGGAATGTTAAAGGCGGTCCGTGACAACCAGCTTTTTCAGGGCCTCGAGATATGCAAGAAGGCGGTAGCCCAGGATGCTGACGAGCCTTTATGCTACCTTAACCTGGCAAAGGTCTACATGGCCATGAACGACCGCTACCACGCGGTGCAGATGATCCAAAAAGGACTGAAGCGGCACACTCCGACCCGGGAGATTCTGTACAGATACTATCAGTCCATAGGCATTCGAAAGAAGCCGCCGATCGGCTTTTTAGACCGCAACAACCCCGTCAACAAGGTTCTTGGAAAGCTCAAGGCCGGCAAAAAATAACGCCGTGGCCGTCAACTCCTGAGGTTCAGAATCCAATAACCTCCGCCAAGGCCGAAAATGACCGCCGGCGCCCAGGCCGCCAGCGGGGGGGCGAGCCATTCCATCTCGCCCACCGCGGTGAAGATTGCCACAAGAACGTAAAAAGCGACGGCCAGCGCCAGCGCTATGGCCACTCCGTATAATGACCCTTTCCGGCCCACGCTGAAGGCGAAAGGCAATCCAGCCAGCAAGAGCGCCAGCGGCGTCGCCCCGTCGGCAAATTTTCGGTAGTAGTCCATTCGCTGTCTTTCGGTCGGCAGTCCCTTCTGGCGCAGGTTTTCGATAAGGCTGGCCAGCTCGCCAGAAGAGAGCGTCTGCCCTTCTAGAAAAGGCGGAATAACGAAGTAGTTCTTGTCAGCCGGTGCGGCAAGCTCTCCCGAAGGAATAACCTTGAAACGATTGTCCTTCCCGCCAGATGCAACCCAGCGCCAGCCTCCCGAATATGCCAAGGTCTTTTCTCCCACAAAGCGCGCCTCGCTGGCGTAAAAACGCTCCGAGAGGGCGTTGCCAGAGGGCGCGAGCGCGTAAAAGGAAAACCCCTCGAAAAGCTCCCTCTTGGCGTCGTAATGGTCATAGTGATAAAGCGCGCCCCTGTTCGGCGCGAAAAGCCACACGTCATAAGAGACGTTAAGAAACTTGGAGACAAAGTTCTTCAGCGCCTCTTTGTCCCTTTGCGCGGCCCTGTTCGCCGCGGGGGCGATGCCCTCGCCCATCATCCACGCCATCATTCCAACGCCGAATCCGACACAGAGAATCGCGAGGCTTATCCGGTAAAGCGAGATTCCCGACGCCTTCATAGCCGTTATTTCGTTGCCCTTTTCAAGGATGCCCAGCACGACGAGCACTGTCATCAGGAGGCAGAGCGGCAGGAGCAGCATGAATATCCCCACTGACTGCGAGGCCAGGTACCTGCCGAATAGCGACCAGCGCTCGCCGTTTGTAAGAAACTCGGACAGTCCTCTGAGTTCGATCACCCAGTCCAGGACCAGGATTGAGCCGGCGATGATAAGGAAGTAGCGGGCCAGGTGCGTCAGAAGATACTTGTCCACGATGCTCAGCCAGCCATCCCTTCGCATCGGAATGGCCTCCTCTGAAACAGGCCGGATCTTTTTTGAGGATTTTGCGATCAATCCCATCCACCACTCCGCCAACACGGAGGGTTTCTTCTCCGCCGGCTTGTCGCCGCGACGCTTTAAAAAGTACAGCCCTGCCAAAAACACCGCAACGTCAGGCAGCCACGCCGCCGCTTCAGGGGATAGGCGCCCCCTCATCGCCAAATCGCCGAGGGCCGAGTAAAGGATCCAATAGAACAAAACCACGGCGAGCGAAATGCTGAAACCGGCGCCGCGGCCGCCGCGCGCGTTGGTGAGGCCCAGAGGGACGCCTATGAGGGCAAAAAGTATGGCAATCGCCGCGGCGGCAAAACGCCGGTGAGCTTCGTAACGGAAACCAAGCATGTCCCGCTGGCCGGCAACCGTTCCGCCGCTCTGCCTCCACCTTTGAAGCAGCTCCTCAAAAGTCATGGAGCCGAGGTCCCGCTGGTTGGCGGTGGCGGTCGTCGTCGCGGGCACGACAGTCAACGCTTGCTCGTTGAAACTTGAAACCTGCACCTTTTCAGGCCGCGCCCGGTCAAAAACATCCGTCTGCCCGGGGCCAAGGAGGAATTGAAGCGCTCCCTGTTCCGGGCTCTCGACCAACCGGCCCCATTCAGAGACCGTTATCATATCATTCTGGGGCGAGGGCTTCTGAAAGATGATGACCTTTTCGTAGCGTTGCTTGGCCGGGTCAACCTCCTCGCAGTAAAAAAGAACCCCTGGAATCCGGTCATAGAAAACGCCCGGCTTTATCAGCTTCATCAGGTTCGTCATCCTGGACGCCTGTTGCCGCAAGCTCTCTTGGCCGCCCCTGGCCGCAGGGATCAGCCACAGGTTCGAGACGGCAAGGGCAATTGCAAGCAGCACGCCCATCGCAAGAGGCGCGCGCAAAAGGTTGCTGACCTTGATTCCCGACGCGCGCAACGCGACGATTTCGCTGTCACCCGAAAGGCGGCCGAACGCAATGATCGTTCCGGCCAAAAAGCCAACTGGAAGGGTATAGGAGAGAAGAAGCGGCAGGCTGTAGAGGAACATGAGCACCGCGGCCTTAAGGCTCAGCCCTTCCTGGATAACAAGGTTGGCAAGCTGAAAAAGCAGGTTGATTAAAAACAGGAATGAGAAGACAACGAGCGCTATGAACGCGGGCCCAATGGTTTCTTTGGCTATGTATCGGTCAAGAATGCGCGGGCTCACGTCTCCTCCGGCGCTTATGATACAGCATCACCGCAATCCAAAACAATTTTTACGCGATGCCCCCAATCCCGCGATGGAACTGGAACGGTGCCCCCAAATGTTTATGAACACGTCGTTTAGCTTCAATGCTCTTTCACCTGATAAGGGATTGGGGGCCTTTGAGCCGAAGGCGAAAAAGGCGTCCAAGGGTGGGGGTCCTTTTTTGGGCGGGCGGGGCTTCCCCTCCCGCCCAACGCTCGGCTTGGCAAAGCCAACCCTGGAGGGAGACCAGCGCGGGATGGCCCAGGGCTTCGGCCTCGCTGCC